>JAHDVN010000018.1:4585-22286 GCA_023384635.1 Thermoanaerobaculia bacterium | reverse complement strand
CGTCGCCGAGCGCCGCGAGCAGCGCGTCGCGCCGCATCTAGAGGGTCGGCGTGAGGAGGCCCGGGTGCTCGTGGGGCGCGCCCGGGATCACCAGCAGCCGCTTCGGGATCTCGAACTCGCTGAACGCCGCGAGCGCCTCGCGGATCCGCGGCAGCAGCGCTGCCGCGGCGTCCTGCCCGCAGGCCGCGAGGCGGGCGATCTCCTCCCGCGCCACGAACACCGCGGCGGCGACGAACGGATGCCCCTCGCCGAGGAGGATCGCCCCCTCGAAGGGCGGCGTGGCGGCGATCACCTGCTCGATCGGCTCGGGCACCAGCTTCTTGCCGCTGGAGAGCACGAGGAGGTTCTTGCACCGCCCCTCGACGTGGAGGAAGCCGTCGGCGTCGACGCGGGCGAGATCACCGGTGCGGAAGAAGCCGTCGGCCGTCCAGGCCTCCGCGTCGTCCTCGGCGTCGAGGTAGCCGGTGAGGAGGAGCGGGCCGCGGATCTGCAGCTCGCCCGCCCGGACGCGCACCTCGTGATCGGGCGAGATCCGCCCCACCGAGCCCGCGCGGCGCGGCCCCTCGTAGAGGTTCGAGGAGATCATCCCCGCGGTCTCGCTCATCCCGTACATCTCGACGAACGGCAGGCCGAGCGACTCGAAGAAGCGGAAGAGTCCGGGCGCGGCCGGGGCGCCGCCGGAGAAGAGCCCGCGCACCCGGCCTCCGAGGCGACGGCGCAGCGCGCGGCCGACGAGCCGGTCGGCCAGCGCGGCGAGCAGCCGGTCCCGGAGGGCCGCGGAGCTCTCGAGCCGGACCCGCTCCGCCGCGGCGAGCGCGGCGCGCGCGAGCCCCTCGAGCGGCCGCGGGAGCGCCGCCAGCCGCGCCTCCACCTGCCCGCGGATCCGCTCGTAGACGAGCGGCACCGAGAACAGGTAGGTCGGCCGCAGCGCCAGCGCGGCCTCGAGGTCCTCCCGGCGGGCGATCATCACGAGCTCGTGCGCCTGCGCGAGCGCGAGGCAGAACTGGTCGTGGCCGGCGACGTGGCCGAACGGGAGGAAGTGGACGCCGGCGTCGGCCTCGGTGGTGCCGACGGAGGCGATCCCGGCCTCGAGCGCGCACACGATCGAGCGCTGCGAGAGCCGCACCCCCTTCGGGCGCCCCGTCGTGCCGCTGGTGAAGAGGAGCAGGAACGGATCCTCCTCGGCCACCGCGGCGGCGAGGCGGGCCAGCTCTTCGCCGGAGAGCGCGGGCGCATCCGGCCCCACGACGTCGGAGAGCGCGAGGAGCGCCACGCCGTCGGGAATCCCGTTGCGCGGCAGCAGGTCGCGGGAGACCACCGCCGCGAGCCCCCGGCGCTTCAGCTCGCCGGCCACCGGCGCGAGCTTCTCCCACTGCTCCGGGCCCGAGACGAACACCACCGCCGGGGCCACGCGCAGCGCAATGGCCGCCGCCGGCTCGGCCGCGAGGCTGGCGAAGAGCGCCGCCGGCTCGGCGCGCAGCAGCTGGACGCCGAGCGCCAGCATCTGCCACTCCGGCGAGTTCTCCGCGAGCAGCAGCGCCCGGGTCCCGGCGCCGACACCCTGGGCGCGGAGGGCCGCGGCCGCCCGCCCGGCGCCGGCGGCGAAGGCGCCGTACGTCAGCTCCCGCACCTCCCCGGACGCGGGCTCCACGAAGCGCAGGAAGCGCCGCCCGGCCGCGCGCGCCGCGCTCGCCTGCATCAGCAGCGGCAGCGTCCGCTCCGGGAATCGCCGGACCGGCAGGCGGGGGAACTCGCGGGGGGCTTCCGGGCTCGACATCGGGCTCTCCATGGACCGCCGTCCGAGCCTGTCACAGGTCGCGCCATCGCGCCCCACCCCGCGGCGTCGTCTGGGGCTGGAAGCCACTCTCGACTAGACTCCGCGCCCGGGTTTCCCGCACGAATGGGGAGGAGATCGATGGCGAAGGGCTGCCTCACGTTGACCGGACTCTTCTCGCTCGCGCTCTTCCTCGAGCGCCTGGCGCTCGGGGAGCGCGGCTTGCCGTTGCCCTGGCTCGCCGCCGCGCTGCTCGCCGCGAGCCTGACGCTGGCGCTCGGAAGTGCCCAGGGGGTCGCGCGGGCCCTGCGCCGCCGGAACGCGCCGGAGAGCGGACCCTCGCGGTGGAGGGACGGCGAGAGCGTGCGCACCGGCGGCCGGATCGAGCCGGCCGGCCCGCTGCTCCGCACACCTCTCGGGGGGCGCGACGCGGTGCTCGTCGAGTACTCGATCTACCGGGTGCCCAGCCGGGCCCAGATCGGAGGCAACCCGCAGGCGCGGCCCACCGCACCGAGGGCCAACGGCCTCGAGATGGTGCCGTTCCGGGTGCGCAGCGCCGCCGGTGCGATCGCCATCGACGGCTGGGCGAGCCTGGCGCAGTTCCCGGAGGCGGACTGCGACCACGCAGAGGGAAGGGAGGGAGCGGCCCGGGTTCTGGCCTCCGAGCCCTGGCGCGTCTCGACGCTGGACGAGGCCGCCGGCGCCGGGCGGGGACTGCTGGGTGGACCGGCGGGGACAGCCCTTCCCCTCCGGCTCGCGAACCCCGCGGCGGTCCGCGAGCTCCTGGCGCCGGAGGGAGAGCCGAACGCCGGCCGTTGGTCGGGCGGGCCGCCTCCCGACCTCGAGGGAGAGACCGCCGCAGCAGCGGTCCGCGCCCGCCTCGCGAGGCACAGGTGGCAGCTCAAGGAGCGCCGCCTCGCCCCCGGGGACGAGGTCACGGTGGAGGGGATCTACCGCGCGGACCCGCCGCGGATCGAGGTCGGCCGCGGGCCGTCTCTCGGCGCCCCCCAGCGCGGGATCCGGCCCGGTCTGCCCGACGTCACCGGCCGGCGGGACGCGCGCACGGCGTTGGCCTTCGCCCTCGCCCTCGCGGCGGTGGCGGCCGCGGCCCACTGGCTCGTCTTCTCCTCCGGCGGGCAGCTCTACCGCGGGCTCGTCGACTGGCTCCGCCGGGCCGCCTGACCCGCCGGCCGCGAGCGGGGCGAGAAACAGGAGGCGGAGGGGACCGCGCGAGCGATCCGCCTCCGCCTCGGGAAACGGCGAGCCGCCGGAGCCGGCCTCAGTCGCCGCGCACCGCGCGGGCGCCCCAGGCGAACGCCTCCTCGTTGAGCGGGATCATCGCGCACTTCTCCTTCAGGGCGCGCCGGATCGCGTTGAGGAACGTCTCCTTGGGGAAGATCTGCGTCGCCTCCTGCAGCGCTCCGAGCGCGACCACGTTCTTCACCACCGTGCGGCCGAGATCGGCGGCGATCTGCGTGAACGGCACACCGTACGCGGTCACCCGCTCCGGGAGCCCCGGCACCGAGTGGATCGTCGAGCTGTCGTAGACGATCACCCCGCCCGGCTGCACCGCCGGGCCGAACTTCGCCAGGCTCGGCGCGTTGAACGCGACGAGCAGGTGCGGGTTCGGCGCCGCCGGCGAGAGCACCTCGCGCTCGGCGATGTGGACGTCGGCGTAGGAGGTGCCGCCCCGCGACTCGGGGCCGTAGCTGGGGATGTGGGTCGAGTCGTACCCCTCGTTGATGGCGGCGTTGGTGATCAGCATCGCCGCCGTCTGCGCGCCGTCGCCACCGGCGCCGGCGAGCTTGAGGGCGATGTCGCTCTTGGCAATGTGGGAGGGGAAGGCGGTGGCGAAGCGCTCGGCCTCGTCGACGGAGGCGCCCACCACCTCGAGCAGCCGGGACTCCGAGAAGTCCGGCCGCGGCATGGCCGGGAAGGAGGCGTCGGTGACGTCCTTCTTCAGCCCCAGCGGGAAGATCCGGGTCATCTGCTCCGCCACCCACTTCTCCGCCGCCACCGGATCGAGCCCGAGGTGGGTCGGGCACTCGGCGAGCACCTCGACGAACGAGAACCCCTTGTTCTCGACCTGGCACTCGAGCGCCTTCCGGATCGCCCGCTTTGCCTTGGTGCGCTGCTTGGCGTCGAAGAGGGCCACCCGCTCCACGTAGACCGGTCCGTCGAGACCGGCGATGAGCTCGGCCATCCGCAGCGGCTGTCCCATCAGCGGCACGCGGCCGGCCGGCGAGGTGGAGGTCTTCATCCCCATCAGCGTGGTCGGCGCCATCTGGCCGCCGGTCATGCCGTAGATCGCGTTGTTGATGAACACCACCGAGATCGGGATCCCCAGCTGCGCGGTGGAGACGATCTCGGCCAGGCCGATCGACGCGAGGTCGCCGTCGCCCTGGTAGGAGACGACGATCGAGTCGGGGTTCGCGGTCTTGTGGCCGATCGCCACCGCCGGAGCGCGCCCGTGCGCCGCCTGCGTGTTGCCGACGTCGAAGTAGTAGTAGAGAAAGACGCTGCAGCCGACCGGCGAAACCGCGACGACGCGGTCCTGGATGCCGAGGTCGTCGATCGCCTCGGCGAGGAACTTGTGCGCGAGCCCGTGGCCGCAGCCCGGGCAGTAGTGGGTCGAGTTCGCCTTGAGCCCCTGGCCCTGCGAATGGCGCTCGAAGCGGTCGTAGAAGACGGTCGTCGTCACGACACTACCTCCTCGGCGGCGAGAATCCGGTTCACGATCTCCGACTGGCCCGGCAGCACGCCCCCGTAGTGGCGGACGTGCTCGATCAAGGGCGGCTTGAAGACCCCCGCCTGGCTCAAGGCGAGGCGCAGCTCGTCCTCGAGCTGGCCGTTCGAGGCCTCGACCACGACGATCCGCTCCACCCGCTTGAGCAGCGGCAGGAGGTGCTGGATGGGGAACGGCCAGAGCGTGACCGGCCGGAAGAGGCCGACCTTGACCCCCTTCTGCCGCAGCTGCTGCACCGCCCCCTTGGCCATCTGCGCCGGGGTGGTGGTGGCGACGATCAGGGTCTCGGCGTCGGCGCAGTGGAAGAGGTCGGCCCGCTGCTCGTTGGCCGTCATCTCCGCGTACTTGCCGAGCAGGTACTTGTTGTGGTCCTCGAGCTCCTGCTCGGAGAGGTAGATCGAGCAGATCAGGTTGCGCCGGTGGTCGTGGTCGCCCCACACCGCCCACTGCGGGCGACCCGGACGGACCATCTTGCGCGGCAGGGTGACGCGCCCGGTCATCTGGCCGAGGTAGCCGTCGCCGAGGATGACCACCGGGTTCCGGTACTTGAACGAGAGCTGGAAGGCCAGCATCGTCAGGTCCAGCATCTCCTGCGGCGTGGAGGGCGCGAGCACGATGGCGTGGGTGTTGCCGTGCCCGAGGCCGCGGCAGGCGAGCTTGATGTCCGACTGCTCGGGGGCGATGTTCCCCAGGCCGGGGCCGCCGCGCATGATGTCGAGGAAGACCCCCGGCACCTCGGAGCCGATCATGTACGAGATCCCCTCCAGCATCAGGCTGAAGCCCGGCGAGGAGGTGAAGGTGAGGCAGGGCAGACCGGCGCCGCCGCAGCCGTACATGATGTTGACCGTGGCGACCTCGGAGACCGCCTGCAGGAAGACGCCGTCGAGCTTGGGCAGCAGCTTCGCCATCAGCTCCGCGCCCTCGGTGGAGGGGGTGATCGGATAGCCGTAGACGTGGCGGCAGCCGGCGAGCATGGCGCCGATCGCGGCGGCGTAGTTGCCCTTGATGACCAGCGGCGCGGTGGCCGGCAGGTCGACCAGCTCGTCCGGGATCGGCTCGGCGTGCGGCGCGGCGGTCTCCCGCGCGCCGAAGAGATGTGCCGGGTCCTGCAGCTCGTAGTCCTCACCCGGCTGGACCTGCGGCTGCAGCCCGAACGGCTCGGGGCAGGCGGTGATGCAGAGCCCGCAGCCGTTGCACGCCTCGAGGTCGAGGACGATCGGGATCAGACCGGTCTGGGGGTTGATTTCCGTTCCCAGAGAGATACAGTGCTTCGAGCAGACATCGATGCAGCGCCCGCAGCCCTTGCAGTACTCCGGGAAGACGAACGGCTTGGGCCGTTCGCTGACTTGGGGTTGACTCATCGGCTTGGCCTCCTTGCGGACAGGGCCAGGGACAACCGCGGTGGCACGCCGTGGCGCCCGGGTCGACTGCCTGAGAGAGGATAGCAGAAAAGCGATAAAAGGATTTTTAATTCTTTTTTTCTGAATTCATGATACTCTCCTCCTCCGGAAAGGAAGGTCGATCATGCTCACTCGCAGCTCCGAATACGCGCTCCGCGCGTTGACCTATCTCTCCCTGAAGGAGGACCGCACCAGCTGGGTCCTCGCCCGGCACATCGCCACGGAGCTCGGGATCCCTTCGCCGTTCCTCGCGAAGATCCTGCAGACGCTGGCCGGGGCCTCGATCCTCGAGAGCCAGCGCGGCCGGCGCGGCGGCTTCCGGCTCAACCGGAACCCGGAGCGGCTCTCGCTGCTCGAGATCATCGAGCCGTTCGACCGGCTGGAGAGCGAGCGCCTCTGCGTGCTGGGGCAGAAGGTCTGCTCCGACGAGACCGCCTGCCCGCTCCACCACACCTGGAAGCACTCGCTGAACTCGTTCCTGCACCGGCTGCGCACGACCACGCTCGCCGATCTGCGCGACCACCCGATGGCGATGGGCTTTCCGAGCCGGCTCGAGCCGCCGAGCTCGCCCAGCGGTCCTTCCAACCTCGCCTCGATGGTCTGATCCCCCGCCGGGACGGGGGCCGGCACGGGGCCGGGACTCAGGCCGCGCCGGGCGGGACCGGACGCAGCCGGCGGGAGACCTCGATCAGCTCGGTGAGGTTCTCCAGGGTGATCATCCCCGCCAGACGGCCCCCGTCGACCACGAGGAGCGGCATCGAGGGCCGCCCCTGCAGCAGGCGCAGCACCTCCTCGAGCGGCGCGTCCGGCGGCACGGCCGCCACCTCCCGCTCCATCACCTCCAGCACCGGCGTCTCGCGACCGGCCCGGGCCAGGGCCTCGAGCAGCACCCCCCGGTGCAGGAGGCCGGCCACCCGCCCCCAGGCGTCGACCACCGGGAAATCGTGCTGGTGGGTCGTGAGCAGCAGCTCGGCCGCCTTGCCCAACGTGTCCTGCGGAGCGAGCGCGTCGAAGCGGGTGATCATCGCCGCCCGCGCGTCGAGACCCTGGACGGCGGCGCGGCTGCGGTGGAACGCCGCCTCCTGGCCGGCGCCGAGGAAGACGAAGAAGGCGATGAAGACGAGGATGAAGTTGCCGGTGATCAGCCCGAGCCCGCCGAACACGATCGCCGCCCCCTGACCCACGCCGGCGGCGACGGCGGTCGCCCGCTCCTCGCTCATGAAGAAGGTGAGCGTGGCGCGCAGCACGCGCCCGCCGTCCATCGGGAACGCCGGCAGCAGGTTGAAGAAGAAGAGGGAGGCGTTGACGAGCAGCAGCTGCAGCAGCACCGAGTTGCCGGAGGCGAGCTCGGAGGCGCTGCCGGGCATCCGGACCTGCAGGACCAGCATCACGGCGAAGAGCATGCCGGCGAGCACGAGGTTCACCGCCGGCCCGGCGAGCGCGATCAGCAGCTCGGCCTTGCCGGACGGCATCCGCTCCAGGCGGGCGACGCCGCCGATCGGGTAGAGCACGATCTCGCGCGTCCTCACCTGGTAGACCTTGGCCATCGCGGCGTGCCCCAGCTCGTGGAGCAGGACGCAGCCGAAGAGCAGCAGGATGAAGCCGACGCCCGAGAGGAAGGTCTCCCCCATCCGGGTCGAGCGCACCCCGAACCAGACCAGCAGCAGCAGGAAGGTGAAGTGGATCCGGATCGGGATGCCCAGGGCGGTCCCGATCCGGAAGGCCCACGGCGAACCGGCCTCCTCGGCCTCCGCCCGCCGCCCGGACTGCTCGCGCTCAGCGGCCATCCGCGCCGCCTATCGCCAGCCGCACTGCCGGTCGCGATTCTGCTCGGCGAGCCAGGCGGAGAGCGGCGCGAAGTAGTCGAGCAGCGCCCGCGCGTCCATCTCGCGGGTGCCGGTCAACGCTTCGAGGGCGTCGGGCCAGGGGCGGGAGATCCCCATCCGCATCATCTCCTCGAGGCGGGTGCCGGCGGCGGCGCTGCCGTGGATCGTGCAGCGGTGCAGCGGCCCCGTCTCGCCCGCCGTCTCGCAGAGCGCGCGGTGGAACTGGAACTGGAGGATGTGGGCCAGGAAGTAGCGCGTGTAGGGGACGTTGGCCGGCACGTGGTACTTGGCGCCGGCGTCGAACTCCTGCTCGCCCCTCGGCATCGGGGGCGCCACGCCCTGGATCTCGCGCCGCAGCTTCCACCACGCCTCGTTGTACGCCTCGGGCCCGACCTCGCCCGAGAAGACCTGCCAGCGCCACTGGTCCACCAGCAGGCCGAACGGGAGGAAGGCGATCTTCTCCAGTGCCATCCGCAGCAGCAGCGAGAGATCGGCATCCGCGCCCGGCTCGCTCTCGACGAGGCCGATCCGGCGCAGGTACTTGGGGGTCACGGAGAGGGCCACGGTATCGCCGAGCGCTTCGTGGAAGCCGTCGTTGGCGCTGTCGCGGAAGAGCGGCGGCTGGTGCGCGTAGGCGCGCTGGTAGTAGTTGTGCCCGAGCTCGTGGTGGATGGTCTGGAAGTCCTCCTCGTTGATCTCGATGCACATCTTGATGCGCAGGTCGTCCACCTGGTCGATGTCCCAGGCGCTGGCGTGGCAGACCACGTCCCGGTCGCGCGGCTTGGTGAACATCGACCGCTCCCAGAACGTCTCGGGGAGCGGGTCGAGCCCCAGCGAGGTGAAGAAGCGCTCTCCCGAGCGCACCATCTCCCGCTCGTCGAAGCCCTTCGCCCGCAGGATCGGCGTCAGGTCGATCCCCGGCGCGGCCTCGGCGGGCGCCAGCAGGTCCCAGACGCCCCCCCAGCTCTGCGCCCACATGTTGCCGAGCAGGTGGGCCGGGATCGGCCCGTCCGGCGGCACGACCCCGGACCCGTACTCCTCGACCAGCCGCGCCCGCACGTAGCAGTGGAGCTGCTCGTAGAGCGGCCGCACCTGCTCCCAGAGGCGCGCCACTTCCGCAGCGAAGGCGTCGGCCGGCAGGTCGTACTTCGAGCGCCAGAGGGCGCCGGCGTCGGCGAAGCCGAGCTCGCGCGCCCCCTCGTTGGCGAGCTCGACGAAACGGACGTAGTCGGGGCGCATCTCCCGTGCGATCGCGTGCCATCCGGCCCATGCCTCCGCGAGCTCGGCGGGGTCGCGGCTGGTGGCGATCCGCTTCGAGAGCTCGCCCAGATCGAGGCAGGGGCGCCCCTCGCCGGGGCAGTACGCCCCGCGGCCGTAGGCGCCCTCGAGGCCGGCCGCGAGCCGGGCGAGCTCGGCGGACTTCGCCGGGTCCGACGGGGCGGGCAGGGTCAGCGCCACCTTCAGCAGGTCGAGCTTGCGCCGCAGGGGGAGCGGCAGGTCGACGGCGTCGAACCGGACCGCCTCCTTGGCGAAGCGCATCGCCGCGGCGATGGCGGCCTCGTTGGCGGCCGCCGCGATCGCCTCCGTGTCACCGGTGATGTAGGTGGACTGGACCCACTGGGCCCGGTCGCGCGCGACCCAGAGCGCGAGGAGATCCGCCTCCGCCGCGGCGAGGACGCTCTCGGCCTCGGCTGCGGTCGGAGGATCCACCGCGGCCGAGGCGCCGCCGCGCAGACCGAGGGCCGGCAGGACGGCGAGCAGAGCCACGAGGACGGGGAAACGGAGACGGGGGGATCGCATCGGGAGAACCTCCGGGGGTGGGTTCACGGCCGGCGAGCGGACCGATCCGGTGGCAGCGGCGCGACGGACGGGACAGGCCTGGCTCGCCGGAGGGCGAGCCGCTCGCGGGGCCGGACCCGAGGTCGCATGCTATCATCGCGCCCCGCCGCGGCGGCCTGCACCGCCCCCGATCCCCCGCATGAAGAGACTCCTGCCGTCGCTGCTCGCCACCTGTATCGCGTTGCTGGCCGGGCCCGCGCTCGCGAGCGACTGGTCCACCGATCCGGACGCCGCCTTCGCCCGCGCCGCGCGGGAGGACCGTCTCGTGATCGTCGCCTTGTACGCCGACTGGTGCGGCTGGTGCCGGAAGCTCGAGCGCGAGGTCTTTCCCTCGGAGCGCTTCCTCTCCTTCGCCCGCCCGTTCGTGCTCCTGCGGGCGAACGTGGAGGACGGCGGCGCCGGCAGCGCGCTGCGCGACCGCCACCGCGCCGGCTCGCTGCCGACCCTCCTCGTCCTCGACGCCCGCCAGGTCCGGATCGCCGAGGTGGAGGGCTACCTGCCGGCCGGCGACCTGGTGGCCGAGATCGAGCGCGGTCTCGCCGCGTGGCGCTCGCTGGTCGCCGCCTCCGAGCAGGCGCTCGCCGAGCCGCCCGCGCCGGCGCGGCTCCGGAGCCTCGCCGAGCAGTTCCACCGGCGCGACGACGGACGGCGGGCGGCGACCCTCTACCGGCGTTGGCTCGCCCTCGACCCGCCCGAGCCGGCCCGCCGCTGGGGGCGGTACCTGCTCGCCGATGCCCACCAGATCGCCGGCGACCGGAGCGAGGCTCTCGCCGAGCTGGCGCGGGCCCGCGCCGCGGCCGCCGCGGCCGGCGACGGCGAGCGCGGCGAGCTCGCCGCCCTGCTCGCCTCGCGCATCCACGAGGCGGACGGCCGCTGCGCCGAGGCGCGCGCCGCCCTCGAGGCCTTCCTGGCCGAGAGCCCGGCGAACCGCCGCTCGGCCCGCGTGCGCGGCGAGATCGCCCGCCTCGCGCCGGGAGGCCCGGCCTCCCGCTGCGGCTGAACGTGGAGGCCCCGATGCGCCCTCGTGCCCGAGCTTCGTTCGCCCTCCTCTCTCTCGCGCTGCTCCTTCCCGGCCTCGCCGTACCCCCCGCGGGCGCCCAGCTCGCCCGCCCGGAACGGGCGCGCCTGGAGCTCCTGGCCGGCCGCACCGCCCACCTGCCGGGCGAGGAGGCCCGCGTCGTGGCGCGCGTCACCGTCGACGAGGGCTGGCACATCCAGGCCCACCGACCGACCTTCGACTACCTGATCCCGACCCGGCTCGCCCTCGACCTGCCCTCCGGCTGGGTGGAGCGGGAGCTGCGCTACCCGGAGCCGAAGCTCTGGCGCTTCGCCTTCGAGGAGACCCCGCTCGCGGTCTACGAAGGCGAGGTCCGGATCGAAGCCCTGGTCGCCCTCCCCTCCGAGCTCCCGCTCGGGGCCGCGCGCCTCGCGGCCCGGCTCGAGTACCAGGCGTGCGACGATCGCCAGTGCCTGCCGCCCACCGAGGCGACCGCGACCCTCGAGCTGGTGATCGGCCCCGGAGGGACCGAGGTCGACCTCGGCCAGGTCGCCCCCGCCCAGGGCCGCGCGCGGAGCGGCCCCGGGTCGATCTGGGGCGCTCTCGGCATGCTCCTCGCCGGCCTGGCGGGGGGCCTGATCCTCAACGCCATGCCGTGCGTCCTCCCGATCCTCTCGCTCAAGGCGTTCGGGCTGGTGAAGGCCGCCGGCCGCTCGCGCCGGAGCGTGACGCTCGCCGGGCTCGCCACCAGCGCCGGCATCCTGGTCTCTTTCTGGGCCCTCGCCGCGGCCGCCGTCGCGGCCCGGGCGGCAGGGGCCGCGGTCGGCTGGGGGGTCCAGTTCCAGGAGCCCGGCTTCGTGGCCTTCCTGCTCGCCGTCGTCGCCCTCTTCTCGCTCAACCTCTGGGGGCTCTTCGAAGTGCCGCTGCCCCGCCGCCTCGCCGCGGTCGCCGACTCGGGCGGGGAAGGAGTCGCCGGCCACTTCGTCTCCGGCCTCTTCGCGACCCTGATGGCGACCCCCTGCTCGGCGCCGTTCCTCGGCACCGCCATCTCGTTCGCGCTCGGCCAGCCGGCCCTCTGGGTGATGGCGATCTTCACCGCCGTGGGCACCGGCATGGCGCTCCCCTACCTGCTGCTCGCCGTCGCGCCCGGCGCGGCTCGATTCCTGCCCCGGCCCGGCGCCTGGATGGACACGCTCAAGGGCCTCATGGGCTTCCTCCTCGCCGGCGCCGCCGTCTGGCTGCTCTACGTGCTCACCGCGCAGATCAGCGCCGAGCGCCTCCTCGCCGTCGAGCTGGTCCTCCTCGCCCTCGGCCTCGCCGCCTGGCTCCACCACCGGGCGCGCCCCGAAGGTAGGGGGCGCCGCCTCGCCGCGGTCGGGATGCTCGCGACCACCCTCGGCCTGATCGTGCTGGCGGCCACCGCCGCCCCCGCCTCGTCGCGCGGCGGCGGCCCGGCCGCCCCGGCCCCGGGGCGCATCGCCTGGCAGCCGTTCGACCGCGCCGCCGCCGAGGGGCTCGCCGCCGAGGGGCGCCTGGTCTTCGTCGACGTCACCGCCGACTGGTGCCTGACCTGCAAGGTCAACGAGCGGCTGGTGCTGAACACGGCCGAGGTGGCGGCCGCCTTCGAGCGGCACGGCGTGGTGCCGATGAAGGCGGACTGGACGAACCGCAACGCCGAGATCGGCGCCTTCCTGGCCGAGCACGGCAGGCACGGCATCCCGTTCTACCTGCTCTACCGGCCGGGGCGGCCGCCCCACGTCTTCGGCGAGCTGCTCACCCGCGACGGCGTCGTCGCGGTCCTCGCCGAGTCGGCGCCGCGCTGAGCGCCGCGACCGGGAGGAGGCCGCCGGCCCACTCCCGCGCGGGGGCTCCACCCACCCGAACGCGCGGTGCAGCCCTCCGGGGGGGCTGGTAGCCTCCGGACAACGCGACGGGCGGTGCCGTGTCACCGGCCGCGCCCGTGAGAGGTCCCATGGACAGCACCAAGATCCTCCAGCTCCGCGAGGAGCGAGCCCGCCTCTATCTCGGCGGCGGGCGTGAGCGTCTCGAGCGGCAGCACGCCGCCGGCAAGCTCACGGCCCGCGAGCGGCTCGCCCTCCTCTTCGACCCGAGCACCTTCCAGGAATGGAACCTGTTCGTCCACCACCGCTCGACCCACCCCGACCTCGCGGGGCGCGAGCTCCCCGGGGAGGGGGTGGTCACCGGCCTCGGGCTGGCCGACGGCCGGCCGCTCTACGCCGCGAGCCAGGACTTCACGGTCGCCGGCGGGTCGGTCGGCGAGGCGGGGGCGAAGAAGATCTGCGACATCATGGACGCCGCCCTGAAGACCGGCGACCCGTTCGTCTTCATCAACGACGGCGCCGGGGCCCGCATCCAGGAGGGGGTCGACGCCCTCGACGGCTACGGCCACATCTTCTACCGCAACGTCCTGCTCTCGGGCGTGGTGCCGCAGATCGCCATCGTGGCCGGCCCCTGTGCCGGCGGCGCCGCCTATTCGCCGGCGCTGACCGACTTCATCATCCAGGTGCGGGGGCGCGGCCAGCTCTACATCACCGGCCCCTCGGTGATCAAGGAGGTCACCGGCGAGGAGGTCACCGCCGAGTACCTGGGCGGCGTCGACAGCCACTCGCGCGTCTCGGGCGTGGTCCACTTCGTGGCCGAGGACGACGCCTCGGCGATCGCGCTCACCCGCCGGCTGCTCTCGTTCCTGCCCAGCAACAACACCGACGACCCGCCGTTCGTCCGCGAGCTGCACGACGAGGTCGTGGTGGCCGACGAGGGGTTCGACGCCGCGGTCCCGGACGACCCGCGCGAGCCGTACGACATCCGCCAGGTCATCCTGCGCGCCGTCGACCGCGCCGATTTCCTGGAGATCCAGCGCGACTGGGCGGCCAACCTGGTGATCGGCCTCGGCCGCCTGAGCGGGCGGACGGTCGGCGTGGTCGCCAACCAGCCGATGGTGCGCGCCGGCGTGCTCGACATCGACGCCTCCGACAAGGCGGCGCGCTTCATCCGCTTCTGCAACGCCTTCAACATCCCGCTGATCACCTTCGTGGACGTGCCCGGCTTCCTGCCCGGCGTCAAGCAGGAGCTCGGCGGCATCATCCGCCACGGCGCCAAGATGCTCTTCGCCTACGCCGCGGCCACCGTGCCGAAGCTCACGGTGGTGATCCGCAAGGCCTACGGCGGCGCCTTCCTCGCGATGTGCGCCAAGGCGATGGGCGCCGACCGCGCCTGCGCCTGGCCCACCGCCGAGATCGCGGTGATGGGGGCCGAAGGCGCCGTCCGGGTCCTCAACCGCAAGGAGATCGAGAGCGCCGAGGACCCGGAGGCCGAGGTCCGCCACCGCGTCGCCGAGTACCAGCGGACCTTCTCCAACCCGCGCGTGGCGGCCGGCCGGGGGATGATCGACGACATCATCGAGCCCTCCGAGACCCGCCTCTATCTCGCCAGCGCGCTCGAGGTCCTGAAGGCGAAGCGCGAGCTGCGGCCACAGAAGAAGCACGGCCTCATCCCCATGTGAGGCCGGTGAGGCGCGCGCCGTGGACCACAACTTCGGGCTCGAGATCACCCTCGTCGGACTCACTGTCGTCTTCGTCGCCCTGCTCGTCATCGTCGGCGCCGTCGCGCTCATGCGCCGTCTCGACGAGCGCTGGCAGAAGAGCGAGGAGGCCGCCGACGAGGCCGCCTTCGGCAAGTCGCCGAACATCGACTACACCACCGTCGTGCTCCTCTCGGCGGCCGTGGCCACGATCTTCCTCGGCCGCGCCCGCATCCGCAGCGTCCGCCGGCTCCTGCCCACCGACTTCGTCGCCAGCCCCTGGTCGGTGACGGGGCGCTCGGTGCTGCAGGGCTCGCACGTCATCTCGAAGCACACGCCGAGGTCCTGAGGCCCGGCACCGGAGAACCGGCCATGAAGCTCAGAATCACCGTGCACGGCGTCGCCTACGAGGTCGACGTCGAGGTCCTGGAGGCGGCCGAGGGCTTCCCCGGCGCCGCCCCGCTGCCCCTCCCGCTGCCCGTCGCGCCTCCCGCCGCCGCGTATCCCGCGGCGGCCGCCCCCGCCGGACCGGCCGCGGCACCGCCCCCCGCCGGCCCGGCCGGCAGCCGCTCGATCGCCTCTCCGGTCGCCGGCACCGTCCTCGAGGTCAGGGTCAAGGTCGGCGACGTGCTCCAGGAGAACCAGGTCGTCCTCGTCCTCGAGACGATGAAGATGAAGACCTCCATCGCCGCCCCGGCGCGCGGCAAGGTGGCGGAGATCCTGGTCGGGGTCGGCGACGCGGTCAAGGAGGGGCAGGCGCTGCTCGCCTACCAGTAGCGCGATGGAGACACTCCTCGACTTCCTCCAGGCGGGGGTCATCGGCAACTTCAGCTGGGGCAACCTCGGCATGCTCGCCGTGGGTTGCTTCTTCCTCTACCTGGCGATCAAGAAGGACTACGAGCCGCTGCTGCTGGTGCCGATCGGCTTCGGGATCCTGGTCGGGAACATCCCGTTCGCGCGCGGTATGGGGATCGGCATCTACGAGACCGGCAGCGTCCTCAGCATCCTCTACCAGGGCGTCACCTCCGGCTGGTACCCGCCGCTCATCTTCCTCGGCATCGGGGCGATGACCGACTTCTCCTGCATGCTCTCCAACCCGCGGCTGATCCTCCTGGGTGCCGCTGCCCAGACCGGTATCTTCGCGGCGCTCTGGAGCGCGCTGCTGCTCGGCTTCGACCCACCCCACGCCGCCGCCATCGGCATCATCGGCGGCGCCGACGGTCCGACCGCGATCTTCCTCTCCTCGCGCCTCGCCCCCGACTACCTCGGCGCGATCGCGATCGCCGCCTACTCGTACATGGCGCTGGTGCCGGTGATCCAGCCGCCGATCATCCGCCTGCTCACCAGCCACAAGGAGCGGCGGATCCGCATGAAGCCGAACAAGCCGGTCTCGAAGCGGATGCGGATCCTCTTCCCGATCGTCGCCTTCCTGCTCTGCGCCATGATCGCGCCGGGCTCGATCAGCCTCATCGGCATGCTCTGCTTCGGCAACCTGCTCAAGGAGTCGGGGGTCACCGAGCGGCTGGCGCAGACGGCGCGCACCGCCTTCCTCGACGCGATCACGATTCTCCTGGGTCTCACCGTGGGCTGCTCGACCGACGCCTCCCGCTTCCTCACCCCGGCCTCGATCAAGATCTTCGCCCTCGGCGCCTTCTCCTTCGGCATCGCCACCGCCGCCGGCGTCCTCTTCGCCAAGCTGATGAACGTCTTCAGCCGCGAGAAGATCAACCCGATCATCGGCTGCGCCGGCGTCTCGGCGGTGCCCGACTCGGCGCGCGTGGCGCAGCTGGTCGCCGCCGAGGAGGACCCGCAGAACTTCGTGATCATGCACGCCATGGCTCCCAACGTGGCCGGGGTGATCGGCTCCGCGGTGGCGGCCGGCGTGCTGCTCGCCGCCCTGCAGTGACCCGAACCACCGCCCTCGCCCGGCTCGCCCTGCCGCTCGCCGCTCTCCTGGCCGGCCCGGCGCTCCGGGCCGGGGAGGAGAGCGCGGCGGCGCTCGCCCGCGGCGACGCGGCGTGGGCGGGTCGCGCCGCTGGCCACCGCGGCGGCCGCGCGGCTCCGGAGCCGATCGCCGCCGCGGTCGCCGCCTGCGAGGAGGCGCTCCGTCACGATCCCCAGAGCCTCGAGGCGCACTGGAAGCTGATGCGCGCCCTCTGGTTCCAGGGCGACTACGCCACCGCCGACGCGGCGGCCCGCCGCGACCTCTTCGCCCGCGGCCGCGAGCTGGGCGAGCGCGCCAAGCAGCTGCTCGCCGCGCGCGCCGGGGCCGGGAAGGAGCTCGCGAAGCTGCCCCCCGCCGAGCGCGCCCGCCGCCTCGCGGCCGAGCCCGACGCCGCCCCGGTCCACTTCTGGGCCGCCGTCCACTGGGGGCTCTGGGGGGAGGCGTTCGGCAAGCTGGCGGCGGCGCGGCAGGGGGTGGCGGGGCGGATCCGCGACGACGCCGAGACCGTCGTGGCCCTCGACGAGCGGTTCGAGCACGCCGGAGGGCTGCGGGTGCTCGGCCGCCTCCACGACCAGGCGCCGCGGGTGCCGCTGGTGACCGGCTGGATCGACCGGGAGCGGGCCGTCGCGTCGCTGCGGCGCGCCGTGCAGCTCGCGCCGGAGAGCCTCTACAACCGGCTCTACCTCGCCGAGGCCCTCCTCGCCCACCGCGCCGAGGCGCGCGCCGAGGCCGAGGCGCTGCTCGCGGAAATCCTCGCCCGCCCGCCCGCGCCGGCGGAGCTCGTCGAGGAGAGCCGGCACCAGGAGCGGGCCCGCGAGCTCCTCGCCGGCCGCGGCTGACCGCTTCAGGCCGGCCGCTGCGCCGCCCGCACGGCGGCCCGCATCGCCACCACCAGGCCGAGCACGATGAGCAGGAAGCCCACCCCCTGCACGGGGCGCGGGCGCTCGGCGAGCCAGATCGCGGCGAGGCCGGCGGTGAGGAGCGGCTGCAGCGTCGTGAAGGCGGCGGCGGTCGAGGGCGAGCTGCGCCGCACGGCCCAGGTGTTGAGGGCGAAGCTCGCCGTGGTGGGGCCGAGGCCGATGTAGGCGATCCCGGCCACCGCCTCCCGCGAGAGCGCCGTCCACTCGGTTGCCACCAGCCAGGGGAGCGAGATCGCCACCAGGCCGACGCCGCCGAAGAGGAACGTCCAGGCGACGACGGTGCGCCAGGGGAGCCGCGCCAGCAGCGGCCGCAGGAGGACCAGGAAGAAGGCGTAGCAGAGGCAGTTGGCGAGGATCAACAGGTTGCCGATGCTCGCCCGCCAGCCGGTCCCGAGCTGCGTCGGATCGAGGAGCACGAGCGCCCCGGCCGCCGCCAGCGCCACGCCGAGAACCCGCCGGGGGCCGATCTTCTCCACCCCGAGGAGCGCCCCCGCGGCGAGGGTGAAGACCGGGATCGAGGGCATGAGGATCGAGGCGCTGGTGGCGCTGGTGAAGGAGAGCCCGAGCAGGAAGAGCCCCTGGTTCGCGGCGATGCCGAGCAGGCCGAGGAGCGCCAGCCGCGGCCAGTCGCGGCGCGCCGGCAGCAGGCGGTCGGTCCAGGCCGCGTAGGCGAGCAGCAGGTCCAGGCCCGAGTTGAAGCGCGGCAGGCCGCG
>JAHDVN010000018.1:2958-4575 GCA_023384635.1 Thermoanaerobaculia bacterium | reverse complement strand
AGGCGAGCAGCAGCGGCGTGGCGATGAGCACCCGGAGGCCGCCCAGGGCGAGCGGCGAGATCTCGCGCAGCACCACCTTCCCCGCCACCGGCAGGGTCGCGAAGAGGAGCTGCACCAGGAGCAGGACGGCGATCGCGGGGCCGTCGGGCCCGTGGCGGGGAGGGGTGGCCGGCATGGGTCGCGGGCGGCGCAGGGCTCGCCCCCGGTATGCTCTCACGCCTCGGGCCCCGCGGGGCCCCGGCGGGGAGGACTCGGGGATGCAAGAGAAGAGCGTTCAGGTTCCGGCGATCTCCTGCGGACACTGCGTGCGCACGATCGAGCGGGAGCTCGGCGAGGTCGAAGGGGTGCGGTCGGTCCGCGCCGACGCGGAGACGAAGCGGGTCGAGGTGGCCTGGGAGGCGCCGGCCGACTGGCCCGCGATCGCGGCCCTGCTGGCCGAGATCGGCTTCCCGCCGGCCGAGGGCTGAGGCCGGATGGGCGAGCCGGCGACGAGCCCACCCCGCGCGGCCGGCGGCGAAGACGTCCGGACCGAGCTCGCGGTCACCGGGATGACCTGCGCGAACTGCGCGCTCGCGGTGGAGCGCACGCTCCTGCGGCGCGTGCCGGGGGTGCGGTCGGCGCAGGTGAACCTGGCCACCGAGCGGGCGACGGTGGAGCACGATCCGGCCCTCGCCGGTCGCGGCGATCTGGTCGCCGCCATCCGCCGGGCCGGCTACGACGTCCTCGACGAGGCGGAGCCGGAGGAGGCCGCCAACCCGGACCGGGAGCGGGAGGCGCGGGCGGCCGAGGCCCGCCGGGCGCGGCGCAAGCTGGCCGCCGGGCTCGTCTTCACCGCTCCCCTGTTCACGCTGAGCATGGGCCGGGACTTCGGGCTCCTCGGCGCCTGGGCCGCGGCCGGCTGGGTCCCCTGGCTCTTCTTCGCCCTCGCCACCCCGGTCCAGATCTACCTCGGCGGCGACTTCCTGCTCGGGGGCTGGCGCTCGCTGCGCAACGGCGTGGCCAACATGGACCTCCTGGTCGCGCTCGGCTCCTTCACCGCCTTCCTCTACAGCGTCGCGGTTGCGGTGGCGCTCTCGCTCGGCCGCCACGAGCTCGGCCACCACGTCTACTTCGAGACGGCGGCGGTGATCCTCACCCTGATCAAGGCCGGCAAGTACCTGGAGGCCCGGGCGAAGGGGCGCACCAGCGCGGCGCTCAGGGCGCTGGCCGACCTGCGCCCCCGCACCGCCCGGCTGCTGGAGGGGGACGGCGAGCGCGAGGTCGCGCTGGCCGCCGTACGTCCCGGCGACCGCCTGCGCGTGCGGCCGGGCGACCAGATCCCCACCGACGGGGTGGTGGTCACCGGGCGCTCGGCGGTCGACGAGAGCCTCCTCACCGGCGAGAGCGTGCCCGTGGACAAGGGCCCGGGCGACCGCGTAGTCGGCGGCACCGTGAACCGGGAGGGCCTGCTCACGATGGAGGCGCGGGCGGTCGGCCGGGCGACGGTGCTGGCCCAGATCGTCCGGCTGGTCGAGGCGGCCCAGGCCAGCCGGGCCCCGATCCAGAAGCTGGCCGACCGCGTCTCGGCCCTCTTCGTCCCCGCCGTGGTGCTGATCGCCCTCGGCGCCTTCCTCTTCT
>JAHDVN010000018.1:0-2948 GCA_023384635.1 Thermoanaerobaculia bacterium | reverse complement strand
TGGTGGCTGGTGGCCGGCGCCGGCCTGACGGCGGCGCTGCTGCGGCTGGTGGCGGTGCTCGTCATCGCCTGCCCCTGCGCCCTCGGGCTCGCCACCCCGACCGCGGTGATGGTCGGGACCGGGCGGGGAGCGGAGGCCGGGATCCTCTTCCGGAGCGCCGAGGCGCTGGAGCTCGCCGGCGGCCTCCGCACGGTGGTCCTCGACAAGACCGGGACGGTCACCTCCGGCGTGCCGGAGGTCGCAGAGGTCGTCCCCGGGCCCGGGGTTCCGGCCGAGCGGCTGCTCTCTCTCGCCGCGGCCGCCGAGCGCGGGAGCGAGCACCCGCTGGCCGCGGCGGTGGTGCGCGAGGCGGCCCGGCGCGGCCTCCCCCTCGGCGAGCCCGAGGCGCTCCGGGCCCACCCGGGCGAGGGGATCGCCGCCAGCGTCGCCGGGGCCGGCGTGGCGGTCGGGAGCGCCCGCTTCCTCGCCGGCCGCGGGATCGACCTCGCACCGCTCGCCGCGGCGGCCGAGAGACTCGAGAGCGCCGCCCACACCCTCCTCTGGGTCGAGCTGGACGGAGCGCTCGGGGGGCTCCTCGCGGTCCGCGACGCCGTCCGCCCCGGCGCGGCCGAGGCGGTCGGCGCGCTGCGCGCCCTCGGGCTCGACCTGCTCCTCCTCTCGGGCGACCGCGCTCCGGTGGCGGAGGCGGTGGCGCGCGAGGTCGGCATTCCGGGCGCGCTGGCCGAGGTCCTCCCCGGCGGCAAGGTGGCCGAGATCGAGCGCCTGCAGCGCGCGGGGCGCGGCCCGGTGGCGATGGTCGGCGACGGCGTCAACGACGCCCCGGCGCTGGCGCGCGCCGAGGTCGGAATCGCCTTGGCCAGCGGCGCCGACATCGCCCGCGAGGCGGCCGACGTGACCCTCCTCCACGCCGACCTGCGGGACGTCCCACGCGCCGTCGCCCTCTCGCGCGCGACGCTCCGCACCATCCGGCAGAACCTCTTCTGGGCCTTCTTCTACAACGTGCTGCTGCTGCCGGTGGCGGCCGGCGCGCTCCACCCGGTCACCGCGCTGCCCGCCGTGCTGCGCGACCTCCACCCCGCGCTCGCGGCCCTCGCGATGGCCGCGAGCAGCCTCACCGTGGTCGGCAACAGCCTCCGCCTGCGGCGCGCGGAGATCGGCGGGCGGCGGGGAGGCGGAAGGGGTTACGATCGCCGGGGCACGCGACGATGAGACCTCTGCGGCTGTCGGAGCACGGCCTCGAGCCGGTAGCGGTGGAGGACCTCCCCCGCCTGCTGGCCGACGGCTCGTCCCGGCTCTGGGTCGACATCACGGGCCCGGAGGCCTCCCACCTCGAGGTCATGGAGCGGCTCTTCCGCTTCCACCCCCTCGCCATCGAGGACACGCGCAACCAGCGGCAGCGCCCGAAGGCCGAGGAGTACGACGACCACCTCTTCCTCATCCTGAACCCGGCGACTGCGGGGCTCGAGGCCGACGAGACCTTCCGCGAGCTCGACGTCTTCGTCGCCGCGCGGCTCCTCGTCACCGTCCACCCGGGCGACGAGCCGGTGATCGCCGACGCCGAGCGGCGGCTCTCGCGGTGGGGTAACGGCGCGGAGCCGAGCGTCGGCCACCTGCTCTACGTCCTCCTCGACAGCGTCGTCGACACCTACTTCCCGCTCCTCGACGCGATCGATGCCGACCTCTCGGAGGTCGAGGACGAGGTGCTCGCCGAGCCGCAACCGGACCTCCTGGCGCGCCTCGTCGCCCTCAAGCGCAAGCTGGTCGACATCCGCCGCGTCGTCGCCCCGCAGCGGGAGATGCTCCACGTGCTCCTCCGGCAGGACCAGCCGCTGCTCGACGCCGCGGCCCTCCGCTACCAGTTCCGCGACGTCTACGACCACCTGCTGCGGGTCACCGACGCCGCCGACACCTTCCGCGACCTGCTCACCAGCCTCGTGGACCTCTACATGTCGTCGGTCTCGAACCGCCTGAACCGCGTCGTGAACCGCCTGACGCGCGTCACCGTGGTGATCGGCGCGCTGGCCGTCGTCACCGGCTTCTACGGCATGAACTTCGAGCGCACCTGGCCGCCGTTCGGGACGCCGTGGGGCACGGGGTTCGCGCTGCTGGCGATGGCGGGGGTGGCCGGGCTCCTGCTCCGGATCTTCCGCCGGGACCGCTGAGCGATGCCCGCGAGACTCCGCGCCGCCGCCGTCCGGAGCCCGCGCCGCGCCCGCACCGCCCTTCTCCTCTCCCTCCTGGGCCTCCTCGGCCCGCTCGGATTCGGCGGCGGCTGCGCCGCGCCGCCGCCCGCAGGACCGCCGGCGGCGGCTTCCGCGCGCCACGACCTCTCGCGCGACGAGGCGCTCGGCGGGCACACCCTCGCCCGCCACGTCGGGCTCTCCGAACAGGAGCTGCGCCGGCGCCTGGCGCGGGAGCGCGGTCTCGCCGCCGCCTCCACCTTTCCCGACCGGGAGACCGCCGAGCGGGCCGTGGCGCAGGCGCTCGCCGCCCACGCGGAGCGGATCGAGCGCTGGCAGCGCCGGGGCCCGCAGCGGGCGAACCTCGCGCTCGACCTCCCCGCGCGGCCCGGAGCGAGTTGGGGCGAGACGCTCCGCCGGGGAGACCGCCGGCCGCGCCCGGCGACCCGCGCGCGCGTCGTGCTGCGGGCGCGGGGCGACGCCTTCTTCGTGCTCACCGCCTATCCGACGGAGGGCCCATGAACAGACAGCCACCCCTGCCAGCCGAAGATCGGGACGCCTCCGCGCTCGACCGCATCGAGCAGGAGTTGACCGCCGAGACGTTCCCCGGCCTCGCCGCCTGCGCAGCCGGCTATCTCCACGAGGACCTCGAGCCCGAGCACGGCTCGGCCGCCGGCGCCGCCTGGGCGTTCTGCGAGGAGGCCGACCTGGAGGAGGTCGCCCAGGCCGCGCGCGGCGGGGAGCTGCTCGAGCTCGTCGGGCGCGAGC
>JAHDVN010000449.1 GCA_023384635.1 Thermoanaerobaculia bacterium | reverse complement strand
CGGCTCGCGGTCGAGGGGGACTTCTCGGCGGCGGCGTATCCGGCGGCGGCCGCGGCCCTGACCGGGGGCCGGGTGCGGCTCCGCGGCCTCCGGCACGACTCGCGCCAGGGCGACCGGCGCCTCCTCGACCTGCTGGCGAGGATGGGTGCCGCCGTGACCTGGGGGCACGACTGGGTCGAGATCGCCGGCGGCGGGCTCGCGGCCCTCGACGCGGAAGTCGGCGAGATCCCCGACCAGGTGCCGACGCTCGCGGCGCTGGCGCCGTTCTGCCACGGCACGACGCGGCTGCGCGGCGCCGCACACCTCCGCCTCAAGGAGAGCGACCGGATCGCGGCGATGGCGAGCGAGCTGCGGCGCGCCGGAGCGGCGGCGCAGGAGCGGCCCGACGGCCTCGTCGTGGAGGGGGTGTGGGCCACGGCGCGCCCGCCCGACGACCCGGTGCGGATCGAGAGCTGGGGCGACCACCGGATCGCGATGGCGATGGCGCTGGTCGGCCTGCGGCGCCCCGGGCTCGCGATCGCCGCGCCGGAGGTGGTCGCCAAGTCGTACCCCCAGTTCTGGCGCGACCTCGGCGGGCTGCTCGGCCAGCCGCTGGAGGGGGCGTGAGCGGCGCCCCGCTCCACCCCGCGCTGGGGCCGGCGGGCGAGCGGCCGCTGCCGCACGGGGCGCGCACCGACCAGGAGCGGCTCGCGGCGGTCTGGCAGGCGGCGGCGCTCCTCTGGCACCTCGACCGGGCCGGCTGGACGCTCGCCGACGGCTGGCGCGGTGCGGCGCTCGACGCCGATGGGCGTCTCACCGGTCTCGCGGCGCAACCCGGGCGCCGGCGGGCGCTCCCCCAGGAGCCGCTCCGGGCTCTCCTGCTCGCCCTCTTCGGGGATCCGGTCGTGGGCCGGGGAACGGCGCGGCGCGTGGCCCGCGAAGCGGCCGAGAGGTGGCGGCAGGCGCTGGCGCCGGTGGTCCTCGACGAGGAGGTCGGGCGACTGCTCGCGGCCGCTCCGTTCCTCGCCGGCCCGGGGTTTGCGGCGGCCCGCGAGGCGCTCGCCTGCGGGCGGGAGGGAGCGGGGACGGAGAGCTGCGACCTCGCGGCGCCGCCCCGCATCCGGAGGAGTTGGTTGGGGGCGGGGGAGGACCTCGGGGGTCTCCGCGCCCGGCTGCGGAGCGCGCGTTTCGCCGACCTCTGGGAGCAAGGGGGCGCGGGCGCCACGGAGACGGAAGAGTGCGCGAGCGCGGCGGTCGATCGGGGGCGCGAACGCTTCGACCGGGGACAGTTCCGCCGTGCGCTCGCGGCGCTCGAGGGGTGCCGCGATGTGGACGCCGAGCTGTTGCGTGCCGCCTGCCTGCGGCAGCTGGGACAGTTCGCGGCGGCGGCCGAGGTCCTGGCTCGCCTCGCCGCGATGCGCCTGGACGGCGTCCGGGCGGTCGCCGCCCTCGACCTCGCGACGGCCGTCTACGAGAACCTCGGGGCGCGCGACGAGGTGGATCGCTGGCTGCGGCGCGTGAAGGTGCCGGCCGGCTCGCCGTTGGCCCCGCTCCGGGCGCTCGCCGCCGCCGAGTCGGCCGGGGACCGCCAGGAGCTCGCGGCGATGGACCGGCACCTCGCGGCGGCGCGTCCGCTCCTGGACTCGGCCGAGAGCGCCTGGCTCTGGCACCGGGCCGCGGGGCAGCGGGCGCTCGTCGCGAGGGACGCCGCGGCAGCCCTCGAAGCTCTCGCCGCGGCGCTCGGCTGCGGCAGGCGACGGCAGCGCCCGTTCGAGGCCGGGCGGATCTGGAACCAGGTCGGCGTGGCGCGGATGCAGGCCGACGACCTGGCCGGGGCCGAGCGGGCGCTCACCCACGCGGCCCGCCTGCTCGGCCGCTGCGAGGGGCCGCTCGCGCGCACGCTGGCGCTCTCGAACCTGGCCGAAGCGCGGCTGCGGCGCGGGCGCCTGCTCGGGGTCGAGCAGATCATCGACTTCTCCGAGTCGGAGAACGAGCGCCAGGGAAACCTCGTCGGCTGGGCGCGGGACCAGGAGTTGCGGGTGCGGGTGGAGCTCGTCCGCGGGCGGCCGGAGGCGGCGGTCGAGCGCGCCCGTGCGGCGATCGCCCATCTCGATGCGGCCGGGGCGACGGTCCGCTCGCCCGAGCTTTCGCTGCTCGCGGCGCGGGCTCTCGGATGGCTCGGGCGCGCCTCCGAAGCCGCGGAGGCGCTCGCCCGGACCAATGCGGCGGCGCACGAGGAGCTCGAGCCGGAGGAGCGCCCGGCGATCTGGGCGCTCGCCGGCGAGCGCGACCGCGCCTGGCGGGAGGCCGCCCCGGGGCCGTTCGCCGCGCTCTGGCGCGACCTGCTCGACGGCGCGATGCCGCCGCCCTCGGCCTGGACCCCGCTGCACCAGCTCGAGCCTTACCGGGCGGCGCGCCTGGTGCTCGACTGCGAGCTCTTCGTCCCCGAGTCGGCCCCCTCCGGTTGGCAGCGCGCGGCGCAGGCCGCCCTCCACCGCGTGGGTGCCCACCGCCTGGCGGCGCGCATCGGGCGCGCCGACGCCGGCCTCTGGCGCGCCGTGGAGCGCTACGCGGCGCGGCCGGCGGCCGATGCCGCCGCGTTCGCC
>JAHDVN010000017.1:13199-22295 GCA_023384635.1 Thermoanaerobaculia bacterium | reverse complement strand
GGCTTCGGCACCGGGGACGAGGCCGACGGCCTCGCCGCCGACGACGAGGACGACGCCGAGCGCGACGCCGAGGCGCTCGGCGAGACCGACCTGGAGGCCGCCCGCGCCGAGCTCGCGCTCTTCTCCGGCGACCGCAAGGGGAGCGTCCGGCGCCTCGGACAGACCGTCTGGCACCTGCTCGAGGCCCTCGCCCGCTCGCGGCGCTCGCTCTTCCTCCTCGCCGCGGCCGAGGGGTCCGACGACCGCCTCTTCGTGCACTCGGTCAACGTCGCGCTCCTCGCGCTCGCACAGGCGCGCGCTCTCGGCTTCGGCGGCACGCTCCTGCACGAGATCGGCATGGCCGCGCTCCTCCACGACGTCGGCAAGCTCGAGCTCCCGGCCGAGCTGCGCCAAGCGGGGCGGGAGCGGACCGCGGCCGAGCGCGCGCTCTTCGAGCGCCATCCGGAGATCGGAGCGGCGACGCTCGCCACCACCGAAGGGGTGAGCCCCCTCGGCGCGCTGGTGGCCTTCGAGCACCATCTGCGCTGGGACGGCGAGCCCTCCTACCCGCGCCTCGCCGCCCCCCGCGCCCCCGGCCTCGCGAGCCAGATCACGGCGGTGGCCGACACCTGGGACGTGGCGGTGGCACTCGCCCCGGAGCCCGGGGCCGCCGCCCGCGCCCACGCCCGCGAGATCCTCGTGGCGGCAGCCGGCACGCACCTCGACCCGTTCCTCGCCGGCCACTTCCTCGCCCTGGTCTCCACCGCCGGAGCGCCGCGCTGAGCGGCTGGCTCGTCTTCCTCAACCGCACGGCCGGCGGCGGGCGGGCCGGCCCGGCCTGGGACCGCCTGCGGCCCGCCCTCCCGGACCAGCTGCGGCGGGCGGAGGTGGTCGAGCGCGAGGCCGACCTCGCCGCGGCCCTTCCCGGCGCCGGGCGGCTGGTGGTGGTGGGCGGCGACGGCACGCTGCACCGGAGCGTGAACCTCCTCGACGCGGCCGGCGCGCTCCCCGAGCTGCCGCTCGCGCTCCTGCCGATCGGCACCGGCTGCGACTTCGCCCGCTCCGTCGCGCTCCCCCCGCGGCCGCGCGCGGTGATCGCGCGTCTGCTCGCCGCCCGGCCGCGGGCGATCGACCTGCTCGAGGTCGGCCCGGCCGCCCAGCGACGCCTCGCGGTGAACGTCGCCTCGGCGGGGATCTCCGGCCTCGTCGACGAGCTCGTCAACGGCAAGCCGCAGCGCGGCGCCCTCGCCTTCTTCGCCGCCACCCTGCGCGCGCTCGCCCGCTTCCGGGCGGTCCCCTGCCGCGTGGCGGTGGACGGCGAGCCCTGGCACGAGGGCGCGACCTACCTGCTCGCGGTGGCGAACGGCACGTCCTTCGGCAAGGGGATGCGCATCGCCCCCGCGGCGCGGCTCGACGACGGTCTCGCCGACGTCGTCCTGGTGCGCGGCGCAGCGCGCTGGCAGCTCCCCTTCCAGCTGCCGCGCCTCTACCTCGGGACCCATCTCAGCGCCCCTTTCGTCGCCTTCCGCCGCGCCCGCGAGGTCCGTCTCGAGCCGCTCGCCCCGCTGCCGCCGCTCGACCTCGACGGGGAGACGGCGCCCGCGGGGGCGGCCACCTTCCGCGTCCTCCCGGGCCGCCTGAGGCTCCTCGCCTGACCCGGCGCGCTCGTTGACCGCCTTCCAGAGGCGTGCTACGGTCCGCGCCGTGAGTCGCCGGGCGCACCTCCACCACCTCCATCACGGCCACCGCCGCGCGGCGGGGGGGAGGCTGTTGCCCTAGGCTCCGCATCCACGGACCGAAGCAACGAACCGAAGCCCGCCGGATCCGGCGGGCTTTTCGTTTTCTCGCCGGACCGCGGGCTCGAACGAGGGATCAGGGAGAACCTCATGGAGCTCGATTACTCGAAAGCGGAAGGGTTGGTCCCCGCCGTCGTGCAGGAGACCGGAAGCGGCCGCGTGCTGATGGTGGGGTTCATGGACGAGGCCGCGTTCGCCGCGACGGTGGCCAGCGGCGAGGTGACCTTCTTCAGCCGCTCGCGCGGCAAGCTCTGGAAGAAGGGGGAGAGCTCCGGCCACCGCCTGCTCGTGCGCTCGATCCGCACCGACTGCGACCGCGACACGCTGCTCGTGGAGGCCGAGGCCGTCGGCCCCGGGGTCTGCCACGAGGGCTACGCCAGCTGCTTCTATCGCGAGCTCCGGGACGGCGCCTGGGTCGCGCGCGAGGCCCCGGCCTTCGATGCCGCGGCGGTCTACGGGGGTGGCCGGTGAGCGCCCCGCGGCTGAAGCTCGGGCTGCCGAAGGGGAGCCGGGAGCAGGCGACGATCGCCCTCGTCCGGCGCGCCGGCTCCGAGATCACGACCAGCAGCCGGAGCTACTTCCCGGCCATCGACGACCCCGAGATCGAGTGCATGCTCATCCGCGCTCAGGAGATGGCGCGCTACGTCCAGGACGGCGTGCTCGACGCCGGCCTGACCGGCCGCGACTGGGTGGTGGAGGCCGAGGCGGAGGTGGAGACGGTCGCCGACCTCGTCTACGCCAAGCAGAGCTTCGGCAAGGTGCGCTGGGTGCTGGCGGTGCCGGAGGACTCCCCCGTCCAGGACCCGCGCGACCTCGAGGGGAAGACGGTGGCGACCGAGCTCGTGGGCGCGACCCGCCGCTACCTCGATCGCCACGGGGTGCGCGCCAAGGTCGAGTTCTCGTGGGGAGCCACCGAGGTCAAGCCGCCGGTGCTCGCCGACGCGATTGTCGAGGTGACCGAGACCGGGAGTTCCCTGCGGGCCAACAAGCTGCGGGTCGTCGACACGGTGATGGAGTCGAACACCCAGCTGATCGCCAACCGCGCCGCCTGGGGGGACACCTGGCGCCGCGCCAAGATCGAGGACCTGCGGCTCATGCTCACCGCCGCCGCCGGCGCGCTCGGCAAGGTCGGGCTGATGCTCAACGTGCGCCGCGCGCAGCTCGACCCCGTGCTCGCGGTGCTCCCGGCGCTCCGCCGTCCGACCCTCTCCCCGCTCTCCGAGGAGGGCTGGCTCGCGGTCAACACGATCCTCGACGAGTCGACGGTGCGCGCCATCCTGCCGCGCCTGAAGGCGGCGGGCGCGGAGGGGATCGTCGAGTACCCGCTCAACAAGATCGTCCCCTGAGGAGCCGGCGATGCGCGTCCTCGAAGCCGCAGCCGCTCTCCCCTTCTTCGCCCGCCGCGCGCGCCGGCTCGACCGCGTCGCGGCCGAGGTCGCCCCGATCCTCGCGGCGGTGCGCCGCCGCGGCGACGCCGCGCTGCTCGCCTGCGCCCGCCGCTTCGACGGCTTCACGGGAGACTCCGTCGAGATCCCGCGCGAGCGGATGGCCGAGGCCCCCGGACGGATCGCCCCGGAGCTGCGCCGCGCGCTCCGGGTGTCGATCGCCAACGTCGCGCGCACCGCGCGCTCCCAGCGCCCCCGCCCCCGCCGCCTCGCGGGGAGCGACGGGGTGCGGCTCGCCGAGATCGTCCGCCCGCTCGACGCGGTGGGAGCGTACGTCCCCTCGGGCCGCTATCCGCTCCCCTCGACGGTGGTGATGACCGCCGTGCCGGCGCGCGTTGCGGGGGTGGCGGAGATCTGCGTCGCCTCGCCCAAGCCCGACGACGCGATCCTCGCCGCCGCGGCGATGTCCGGGGCGACCCGCCTCTTCGCCATCGGCGGCGCCCACGCCATCGCCGCGCTCGCCTTCGGCACCGAGACGGTGCCGCGGGTCGACCGCATCGTCGGCCCCGGCAACGCCTACGTCGCCGCCGCCAAGCGCCTGCTGGCCGGCGAGGTCGGGATCGACTTCGTGGCCGGCCCGACCGAGATCGCGATCGTGGCCGCGGAGGGGGACCCGGCCTGGATCGCCGCCGACCTGCTCGCCCAGGCCGAGCACGACCCGGACGCGGCGGCGCTCCTCCTCACCCCCTCGCGCCGCCTCGCGGCGGCGGTCGCCGCCGAGGTCGACCGACAGCTCGCCACCCTGCCCACCGCACCGGTGGCGCGGCGCGCGCTCGCCCGCCACGGCGCCATCGTCCTCGTGCGCTCGCTCGAGGAGGGAGTCGCGCTCGCCAACCGGATCGCCCCCGAGCACCTGAGCCTCCACGACGAGCGCCTGCTGCCGCTCGTCCGCCATGCCGGCACCGTCTTCCTCGGCTCCTGGAGCGCCGAGGCGGTGGGCGACTACGCGGCGGGCCCCAGCCACGTGCTCCCCACGGCGGGCGCGGCGCGCCGGCGCGGCGGGCTCTCGGCCGCCGACTTCGTGAAGGTGATCGCGGTCCAGCGCCTGGCGCCGCGCGGGCTCGCGCGGCTCGCCGGCCCGGTCACCGCGCTCGCCCGCGCCGAGGGGCTGGAGGCGCACGCGCGCAGCGTCGAGATCCGGCTCGACCGTCCGGGTCGCCGGGCAACTCGGGCGGGTCGGGCCGGAGGCAGGCGATGAGCGCGCCGCTCCGGCCCCGCCCCGCCGTGGCGGCGATGGCCCCCTACGCGCCCCCCACCGCCGGGCGCGCGGGCAAGCTCCGCCTCGACTTCAACGAGAGCACGCGGCCGGTGCCGGCGGCGGTGGCCGCGGCGCTGCGCGCCGCGCTCGCCTCCGAGCTCCTGGCGATCTACCCGGAGTACGGCACCGCGCGCGCCGCCGTGGCGCGGCACCTCGGCCAGCCCGAGGAGCGGATCCTGCTGACCAACGGCACCGACGAGGCGATCGGGCTCCTGGTCGACACCTACGTCGAGCCGGGCGACGAGGTGCTGCTGCTCTGCCCCTCCTACGCCATGTACCGCTTCTACGCCGAGCGCGCCGGCGCAGCGGTGCGCGCGGTCGACTATCGCGCGGAGGACCTCTCCTTCCCCCTCCCCGAGCTCCTCGCGGCCCTCTCGCCGCGCACCCGGCTGGTGGTCGTCGCCAACCCGAACAACCCCACCGGCACCGCGCTCGACGCGGCGGGGCTCGCCCGCCTCCTCGCCGCGCTCCCGGCCGCGGCCCCGGAGGCCGCCCTGCTCGTCGACGAGGCGTACTTCGAGTTCTGCGGCGTCACGGCGCTGCCGCTCCTGCCCCACCGCCAGCTCTTCGTCTGCCGCACCTTCTCGAAGGCGTGGGGGCTCGCCGGCCTGCGCCTCGGCTGCCTCGCCGCCGACCCCGGCAACGCGACCTGGGTCCGGAAGGCGCAGTCGCCGTACAGCGTCAACGCGCTGGCCGCGGCAGCGGTGACCGCGCTGCTCGCCGACCCCGGGCCGGTCGAAGCGAGTGTCCGCGAGGCGAAGGCGGCGCGCGCCCGGCTCTTCGACGGCCTCGACCGCCGCGGCTTCCGCCCCTGGCCGAGCGCCGGCAACTTCGTGCTCTTCCGGGCGGGAGAGGAGGCGCGCGCGCTCTGCGAGGCGCTGCGGCAGCGCGGCATCCTGGTCCGCGACCGGAGCCACGACATCCCCGGCACGGTGCGCGTGACCGCGGGGACGGTCGGGCAGGCGGAGCGCTTCCTCGCGGCGCTCGACGGGATCTCGGAGGAGGGCGGGCGATGGACACCATGATCGTCTTCGACGTGGACGGCGTGCTGGTCGACGTGCGGGCGAGCTACCGCGCGGCGATCGCCGCCACGGTGCGGGAGCTCACCGGAGACGACGTCGCCCCCGCGGAGATCCAGGCGTACAAGAACCTGGGCGGCTACAACAACGACTGGCTCCTCACCCAGCGGCTCTGCGCCGACCGCGGCATGGAGGTCCCCTACCCGGAGGTGGTGGCGCGCTTCCACGCCCTCTTCTTCGGCGAGGCGGGCGACGGGCTGATCGCCCGCGAGGTCTGGCTGCCGCGCCCGGGCTGGCTCGCGGCGCTCGCCGCGCGGCACCGCCTCGCGCTCTTCACCGGCCGCTCCCGGCCGGAACTCGCGGTGACGCTCGGCCGGGAGGGCTGCGCAGGGCTCTTCGATCCGGTCGTGACGAGCGACGACGTCGAGCGCGGCAAGCCGGCCCCGGACGGGCTGCTGGCGATCCGCGCCGCGGCCGGCGAGAGGGCGCGGATGCTCTTCGTCGGCGACACGGTGGACGACGCCGGGAGCGCCGCGGCCGCCGGGGTGCCGTTCGTGGGTGTCGTGCCCCCGGGGACGGCGAGCGCCGAGGCGTCGCGCCGGGCGCTCGCGGCGGCCGGGGCGATCGCGGTGCTCGCGGACGTGCACGAGGTCGAGCGGGTGGCCGGGGAGGTCTGGCGATGAGAGTGGGAACGGTGGCACGGAAGACCACGGAGACCGAGATCGAGGGGCGGCTCGTGCTCGAGGGGAGCGGCCGCGCGGAGGTCCGCACCGGCATCCGCTTCCTCGACCACATGCTCGAGCTCTTCGCCCGCCACGGCGCCTTCGACCTCGCGCTCGCCGCGCTCGGCGACCTCGACGTCGACCAGCACCACACGGTCGAGGACGTCGGCATCGCGCTCGGCGCGCTCGTCGACCGGGCGCTCGGCGACCGGCGCGGGATCCTGCGCAGCGGCTACTTCGTGCAGCCGATGGACGAGAGCCTGGCGGTGGTGGCGCTCGACCTCGGCGGCCGTCCTTTCCTCGTCTACTCCGACCGCGTGCGGGCACGGCGAGTGGGCGATCTGGTGACCGAGCTCCTGCCCGACTTCTTCCAGGGCTTCGTCGCCCACGCGCGGGCCAACCTGCACGTCAAGGTGCTCCACGGCCGCTCCAGCCACCACCAGGTCGAGGCGGTCTTCAAGGGGTTCGCGCGCGCGCTGCGCTTCGCCTGCGAGCGCGACCGGCGGCTCCGCGACCGCCTCCCCTCGACCAAGGAGCTGCTGTGATCGCCCTCGTCGACTACGGCGCCGGCAACCTCCGCTCGGTGGAGAACGCCTTCGCGGCGATCGGCGCCGGCACTACCCGGGCAGCCGAGCCGCGCGCGCTCGCCGCCGCCGGGCGGATCGTGCTCCCCGGCGTCGGCCACTTCGGCGCCCTGGTGCGCGCCCTCGCCGCGGGCGGCCTCGACGCGGCGCTGCGCGAGCGGCTCGCCGCGGGGGTGCCGTTCCTCGGCATCTGCCTCGGGATGCAGGCCCTCTACGAGGAGAGCGAGGAGGCGCCGGGCCTGCCCGGCCTCGGCCTCCTGCCGGGGCGGGTCGAGCGGCTGCCGGCCGGTGTCCGCGTCCCCCACATGGGCTGGAGCGAGGTCCGCCCCCGGCCGGGATCCCGGCTCTTCGAGGGCGTGCCCGCGGGCGCCCGCTTCTACTTCGCCCACAGCTTCCACTGCCCGCCGGAAGGGGCTGCGGCGACGGCCTTCCACGGCACCGAGATCGGCGCCGCGGTCGAGGCCGGCGGCCTCTGGGGGGTGCAGTTCCACCCCGAGAAGTCGGGCCCCGAGGGGCTCCGGCTCCTGGAGCGGTTCGTTGCGCGCTGAGCCCCCCCCGCTCGCCCGCCGGATCGTGGCCTGCCTCGACGTGGCCGAGGGCCGGGTCGTCAAGGGCGTCCACTTCCTCGGCCTCCGCGACGCCGGCGACCCGGCCGAGCTCGCCTGGCGCTACGGCGAGGAGGGGGCCGACGAGGTCGTGCTGCTCGACATCTCCGCCACCCCCGAGGGGCGCGAGACGGCGGCGGCGGTCGTCGAGCGCGCCGCCCGGCGGCTCTTCGTGCCGCTCACGGTCGGCGGCGGCGTGCGCGCGCCCGCCGGCGCCCGGCGGCTCCTCGAGGCGGGGGCCGACAAGGTGGCGGTGAACTCGGCGGCGGTCCGCCGGCCGGAGCTCCTCGCCGAGCTCGCGGACGCCTTCGGCGCCCAGGCCGTGGTGCTCGCGATCGACGCCAAGCGGGAGGGCGCGGGGTGGCGGGTCTTCACCCGCGGCGGCCGCACCCCCGAGGCGCTCGACGCCGTCGCCTGGGCGCGCCGCGGGGCCGCGCTCGGCGCCGGCGAGCTGCTCGTCACCTCGATGGACACCGACGGCGTGCGCGCGGGCTTCGACTGCGCGCTGGTGCGCGCCGTAGTCGACGCCACGACCGTGCCGGTGGTCGCCTCGGGCGGCGCCGGCTCGGCGGCCCACTTCGTCGAGGTCTTCACCGAGGGGCGCGCCGACGCCGCGCTCGCCGCCTCGATCTTCCACTACGGCGCGCTGCCGCTCGCCCGGCTCAAGGAAGAGCTGGCGGCGGCCGGGATCCCGGTGCGGAGGCTCTCGTGATCCTCCCCTCGATCGACCTCGAGGACGGCCGCGTCGTGCAGCTGGCGCAGGGGCGGGAGCGGAGGCTCGCGGTGCCGCTCTCCGCGGAGCTGCTCGACTCGTTCCGCGACTTCCGCGAGATCCAGGTCGTGGACCTCGACGCGGCGCGCGGGCGGGGGGAGAACGGCGAGCTGGTCGAGTGGATTGCGGCCCGCGCCCGCTGCCGGGTCGGCGGCGGGGTACGCGACGCGGAGCGCGCGCGGCGGCTCGTCGAAGCGGGTGCGGCGAAGGTCGTGGTCGGCACCGCCGCCTTCGGGCCGGCGGGGATCGACCGCGCCCGCCTGGGGGAGATCGCGGCCGCCGTCGGGCGGGAGCGGCTGGTGGTCGCCCTCGACGCACGCGGCGGTCGCATCGCGGTGCGCGGCTGGACGGAGGAGCTCCCGCTCGCGCCGGAGGAGGTGCTGGCCCATCTCGCGCCCTACTGCGCCGAGGTCCTCTGCACCTGGATCGACGGCGAGGGGCTGCTCGGCGGCACCGACCTCGCCTGGTACCGGCGCCTGCGCGCCGCCACGCCCCTCGGGATCACCGCGGCCGGCGGCGTCAGCACCCTGGCCGAGGTCCGCGCGCTCGCCGCCCTGCCGGTCCACGTCGCCCTCGGCATGGCGATCTACACCGGCCGCCTCGACCTGGCCGAGCTGGCGAGACTCGACCGGGAGCTGCTCTGATCCATCTCTCCGCTCGGTGCAGCGGCGCAGCCGGCCGCGGCGCGGTGGCTTCCTATCCGTGAGGGTTGACGCCCCTCACTCCCCCCGCGGCTTCTTCTCTCCGTCGCGCAGGAAGTCGCCCAGGGTGCCGAAGCCTCCCTTGGCGGGCTCGAGGCGGGAGCGCCACTCCTCCTGCTCGCCGCGCGCGGACGCGCGTGTGCCGAGCAGCGTGAGCGAGAGGCGGCGCCGCGTCTCGTCGACGTCGGCCACCCGCACCACGAGGTCCTGGCCGA
>JAHDVN010000017.1:0-13189 GCA_023384635.1 Thermoanaerobaculia bacterium | reverse complement strand
GCGCCTCGCGCGCGTGGGAGATCCGCCGTCCCTCGCCGAGCTCGCTCACGTGCACGAGCCCCTCGAGCCCCGGCGCCACCTGCACGAAGGCGCCGAACGAATCCAACCGCATGACGCGGCCCGGGTGCTCGCTGCCCACCGGAAACCGCAGCGCCGCGTCCTTCCACGGGTCGCGCTGCAGCGCCTTGATCGAGAGCGCGATCCGCTCGCCGCGGCGCCCCTCGCGCGGCGGCTCGATCCGTAGCACCTGGACCTCCACCTCGTCGCCCACCGCCAGCACGTCCTCCACGCTCGCCACCCGCGCGTGCCCGAGCTCGCTCACGTGGATCATCCCCTCGAGCCCTCCGAGGTCGACGAACGCCCCGTAGGTCGCGATCGAGGTCACCTTCCCACGCACCACCGCGCCCGGGGCGAGCGTCGCGCGCACCGCCTCGGCCCGCTCCCGCGCCTCCCGGTCGAGCAGCTCGCGGCGCGAGACGACGACGTTGGCGGCGCGCCCCCGTCCCCCCTCCTCGACCCGGCTGACGAGGAAGGCGAGCCGCCGGCCGACCATCGCCTCCGGCTCGGCCACCGGCCGCGCGTCGATCTGCGACACCGGGCAGAAGGCGCGCTGGCCCGAGATCTCGACCTCGAAGCCCCCCTTGACCACCCCCTTGACGATCCCCTCGACCGGCAGGCCCATCTCCTTCGCCTGGCGCAACTCGGGGCCGACCTCGCCGGAGCGGCCGCCGCCCCGCCGCCTCAGGAGGAGGGCGCGCGAGCCCGGGTCGCGGCCGGTCACAACGTCGGCAAGCTGATCGCAAACCGCCACCGTCACCACCCCGTCGAGGACACGCACCTACGCCGAATCGAGGATGCCCTCGAGGCCCCCTCCCAGATCGACGAAGACCGTCTCCTCGCCGACCAGCAGCACTCGCCCCTCCACCCGCTCTCCCGGCACCGGCTCGCTCGGCCGCTCGGCGACCGGGCCGGATTCCGACTCCGCGAGCAGGCGCTCGAACTCCGAGCGCCCGGGATCGCCGGGTCCTTCGGGGTCTTCGAGGAAGGCGGGGCGGGCGGGCCGGCGGGGTTTCGCGCTCATGGCGCCGAGTCTAGCCCGCCCGATCCCGTCTTGCCCGCTCCCCGGCGGAGGGCTACCATCGGGCGTCGCGGGGTCGGGCCCACCGGCCCCGGATCGCCTCCCGGGAGGGAACCATGAAGCGCATCCTCGTGACCGGCGCGCTCGGTCAGATCGGCTCCGAGCTCGTGCCGGCGTTGGCCACCCGCTTCGGCGCCGACTCGGTCGTCGCCTCCGACATTCGCCTGCCCCCGGCCGGCCAGCCCGGCCCGCTCGGCCATTTCGAGTTCCTCGACTCGACCAACCTGCGTCAGATCCAGGACATCGTCCGCCGCTACGACGTGGGGACGATCTACCACATGGCGGCGCTGCTCTCGGCCACCGCCGAGGAGAAGCCCCACGTCGCCTGGGAGCTGAACATGGGCGGCCTCTACAAGATCCTCGAGGTCGCCCGCGCGCACCGCTGCTCGGTCTTCTTCCCCAGCTCGATCGGCGCCTTCGGGCCCGGCACCCCGAAGGAGCGGACGCCCCAGGACACGATCCAGCGCCCTTCGACGATGTACGGCGTCACCAAGGTGGCGGGCGAGCTGCTCTGCGACTACTACTTCCGCCGGTTCGACCTCGACACCCGCGGCCTCCGCTTCCCCGGCCTCATCTCCTACGTCGCCCCCCCGGGCGGCGGCACCACCGACTACGCGGTCGAGATCTTCTACGAGGCGCTCCGGCACGGCCGGTACACCTGCTTCCTGGGGCCCGAGACCCGCCTCGACATGATGTACATGCCCGATGCCGTCAACGCCCTCGTGGATCTCATGGGCGCCGATCCGCGGCGGCTCGTCCACCGCAACGCCTTCAACGTCACGGCGATGAACTTCACTCCCGAGGAGCTGGCGGCCGAGATCCGCCGGCACCTGCCCGATTTCCGCATCGACTACGAGATCGACCCGGTGCGGCAGGCGATCGCCGACTCCTGGCCCGACTCGCTCGACGACGGCGCCGCGCGCGAGGAGTGGGGGTGGAAGCCCGCGTACGGCCTGCCCGAGATGGTCGCCGACATGCTCGCGAAGCTGCGCGCGAAGCTGAAGCTCGCCTGAGCCCGGAGGATCGACCGTGCCCACCGAACGTCTCCACCGCGCGCTCGCCCAGGAGATCCGCGCCGTCGACGCCCGCGGCTCGGCCAAGCGCCACGAGCCGGTCATCGTCGGCGTGCTTCCCCCCCGCGACGGCTTCGGCCCCCGCTACCTGCTCGCCGGGCAGGGGGATCGCCCGTTCCTGAAGATGAACTCGAACAACTACCTCGGCATGGCCCTGCGCAGCGAGCTCGCCGAGGCCGCCGAGGGTGCTGCCAGGCGGTTCGGCTCCGGCCCCGGCGCGGTCCGCTTCATCAGCGGCACCTACGCCCCGCACGTCGAGCTCGAGGCCCGCCTCGCCGCGTTCCACGGCCGCGAGGCGGCGATGCTCTTCAGCGCCGCCTACGCCACCATGATCGGCGTCATCGTGCCGCTGGTCACCTCCGAGACGGTGCTCATCAGCGACGAGCTGAACCACAACTGCATCATCAACGCGATGCGGCTGGCGCGGCCGCGGGAGAAGTACGTCTATCGCCACCTCGACCTCGGCGAGCTCGACGAGCGGCTGACCGCGGCCGCGGCGAGCGGCGCCCGGCGGGCGCTGGTGGTCACCGACGGCGTCTTCAGCATGCGCGGCGACCACGCGCCGCTGGCCGAGATCTCCGCCCTCTGCCGCCGCCACGATCCCGCCTTCGCCGAGAACGTGGTGCTGCTCGTGGACGATTCGCACGGCGTCGGAGCGTTCGGCGTCACGGGTCGCGGCACCGAGGAGGTCACCGGCTCCGGGCCGGCCGACGTCCTCGTCGCCACCCTCGGCAAGGCGCTCGGGGTCAACGGCGGCTACGTCGCGGGCAGCCGGGTGCTGGTCGACTTCCTGCGCGAGAGCGCTCCGACCTACATCTACTCCAACCCGATCAGCGCCTCGGAGGCGGCGGCGGCGCTCGCCGCCCTCGACCTGCTCGACGGCCCGCGGGGCCGCGCGCTGCTCGCCCATCTCGAGGCGATGACGCGGCGCTTCGAGCGCGGCCTCCTCGACCTCGGGCTCGAGACGATCGTCGGCATGCACCCCGTGGTGCCGCTCATGGTGCGCGACACGCCGCGGACTCTCGCCATCGTCGAGCACCTCCGCGCCCACGGCGTGCTCGCCACCGGCCTCAACTTCCCGGTGGTGCCGCACGGCGACGAGGAGATCCGCTTCCAGGTCAGCGCCGACCACACCGAGGCCGACATCGACTACGTCCTCGAGCAGCTGGAGCGCTTCGCCCCCGACGCCTCCTGAGCGTCCCCGCCGCAGCGCGGCGCAGCACCCCGGCGCCGGAGGGCGAAACTCCTCCGGCGCCGTTGCGTAGAATGCGCCATCGGCCCCGCGCCGTCAGACAGAAAGGAGATGTCCATGGTCGGAATCCACCGGCATGCGCGTCGCGCGCCTCGAATCGCCAGCCTGCTCCTGCTCGCCCTCGCCACCCTCGCCGCCGCCGCGAACGCGCAGGCGAACGGCGTCGTCGAGCGCGGCGCCTACCTCGTGAAGATCACCGCCTGCAACGACTGCCACACGCCGTTCAAGATGGGGGCCAAGGGCCCGGAGCCGGACATGGCGAAGATGCTCTCCGGTCATCCGCAGAACCTCGTGATGCCGCCCGCGCCGGCCGCGCAGGGACCGTGGGTCTGGCACGGCGGCGCCACCAACACCGCGTTCGCCGGGCCATGGGGCGTGAGCTACGCGCCGAATCTCACCCCCGACCCCGACACCGGGCTCGGCAACTGGACCGAGGAGCAGTTCGTCAAGGCGCTGCGCAGCGGCCGCCACATGGGGAGCGGACGCCCGATCCTGCCGCCGATGCCGTGGCCGATGTACAGCAACATGAACGAAGCCGACCTCAAGGCGGTCTACGCCTACCTCAAGAGCATTCCGGCGATCCGCAACGCGGCGCCGGCCTCGATGCCGGCCCCTCCGCCGGGATCGTGACCCGTCGCTCCGGCTCGCCGCCGGAGCCACTTCATCCGGATCCCCGCGAGGGGGCGTAGAGGTGAGGGCCGGGAGAGAGACTCCCGGCCCTCACTCATCCATCCCCGGAGGATCCGATGCGCAAACTCGCAGTCGCTCTCACCCTCGCCGCCCTCGTCGCCATCCCCGCCTTCGCCGGCAACTACGGTCAGAAGCCCGCCGGCGACATCGTCGCCGTCGCCAGCGGCGCCGGCTCGTTCGGCACCCTCGTCACCGCGATCCAGGCGGCCGGTCTCGTCGAGACGCTCCAGGGCCCCGGCCCGTTCACCGTCTTCGCGCCGACCGACGAGGCCTTCGCCAAGCTCCCCGCCGGCACCGTCGAGGCGCTCCTCGCCGATCCGGCGAAGCTCGCCGGCATCCTCAAGTACCACGTCGTCGCCGGCAAGGTGACGGCGGCCGACGTCGTCAAGCTGACCTCGGCGAAGACCGTGCAGGGACAGTCGCTCGCGATCGACGCCAAGGACGGCGTCAAGGTCAACGACGCGAAGGTCGTGACGGCCGACGTGATGGCGTCGAACGGCGTGATCCACGTCATCGACACCGTGCTGCTGCCGAACTGACGAACGAGCTCTCCACCTCGGCCCCCGGGAGGCGCCATCGCCGCCCGGGGGCCGTCGCCTTTCCGGTCAGCCCGCCGGCGCCGGCTCGGAGCCCTCGTCGCCGCCCCGCAGCACGATCTCGAAGAGCGAGCGCGCCACTGCCACCACCACCGGGCCCACGAGGAAGCCGAGCATCCCGAAGAGCTGGAGCCCGCCGAGCACCGAGAAGAAGATCGACAGCTCGTGCATGCGCGCCCGTCCGCCCACCAGGCGCGGGCGCAGGAGGTTGTCGATGGTGCCGATCACGAGCCCCCCCCAGAGGGCGAGGGCGAGCCCCTTGCCCCAGCTCCCGGAGAGCACGAGCCAGGCCGCGGCCGGCGCCCAGACGAGGAACGAGCCGACCAGGGGGAGCATCGAGAGGATCGTCATCACCACCCCCCAGACGATGGCGCCCGGAAGGCCCAACACCGCGAAGGCGGCGCCGCCCAGCAGCCCCTGGATCGCAGCGATCACGAGGTTCCCGTTGACGCTCGCCTGGATGATCTCGCCGGTGCGGGCGACGAGCCGCTCGGCGTCGCCGCGCGGCAGCGGCAGCTGGGCCGGCATCCCCTCGCGGATCCTCTCGGCGTCGCGGAAGAGGTAGTAGAGGGTGAAGACGACGAGGATCAGCTTCATCGAGGCGCCGAAGACGCCGCCGAGGACGTTGAACGTCCCCTTGAGCGCGGTCTGGCTCAGGCTCCCGACGAGGTCGGCGATCTTCTCCGGCGACACCTCCACCTCGAGCCCCGTCTTCAGCGCGAACCAGTCGAGCGTCTCCTGCACCCGGCCGCCGGCCATCGGGTCGGCGAGGATCGGGCCGATCCGCTCCTGCGCGTTCTGCGCGAACCGCGCCAGCTCGGCGCCCACCGCCGCCCCCACGAACCCCACCGGCACCAGCACCACCAGGATCACCAGCAGGACCGAGCAGAGGGCGGCGAGCGACGGGCGCCGGAGCCGGTGCGCGATGCGCCGGTGCAGGGGGAAGAAGAGGAGCACCAGCACCGCGGACCAGATCAGCACCGACAGGAACGGCCGGAGGATCTGGAAGGTGAGGTAGAGGGCGACCCCGCAGGCCGCCAGCAGCAGCAGCCAGCGCGCCTGCCGCTCCCGCTCGGTCGTCATCGGCCCGCTCCGGCGGCCGCGGGCGTCTCCTCGGCGAGGCCGAGGATCCGCCCGTAGTCCGGCTCGGCCGGCGGCAGCCCCTCACCCGGGGCGATGCCGAGGTAGCGCTCGAACCACTCCACGAGCCGGATCGAGAAGTCGAGCTGGGAGGCGGCGCGGCGGTTCCCGTGCCCCTCGCCCGGGTACCGGACGAGCCGCACCGGCGCTTGGCCGAGCCGCTTCAGGTAGCGGTAGAGGGCGAGCGACTGGCTCGGGTGGACGCGCGGGTCGCTGTCGCCGTGGGCGATGAGGAGCGGCGTGCGCGCCCGGGCGACGTGGGAGAGCGGGCTGCGCTCGCGGGCGAGGTCGAAGCGCTCGTGCGGCGCGTCGAGGAAGTGGACCACCTCGTCCTCGACCGGGATGTCGGTCGTCCCCGCCTTGGTGGCGAGCTCGCTGATGCCGACGAACATCACCCCGGCGGCGAAGCGCTCGCTCTGCCGGGTCGCGGCCCAGGCGGTGGCGTAGCCGCCGTAGGAGCCGCCGGTGATTCCCACCCGCGCCGGGTCGGCGAGGCCGGCGGCGACGAGGTGGTCGACGGCGTCGACCAGGTCGTCGAACTCGGCCCCCGCCGGGTCCCCCTGGCTCACCTTCGAGAAGGCGAGCCCCCGCCCGGTCGAGCCGCGGTAGTTCGGGTAGAAGACGGCGATGCCGCGGGCGGCCAGCACCTGCCCCGGGTTCGCGTAGCGGGTCAGCCAGCCGTCGGCGAAGTGCGCCTCCGGGCCGCCGTGCACCACGACCACGAGCGGCACGCGGCCCGCCGCGCCCCCCAGAGGCTCGATGAGGAGCCCCTCGAGCTCCAGGCCGTCGCGCGCCGCGAAGCGGACCACGCGCTGCGGGGCCAGGCGCCGCTCGGCGAGCCACGGGTTGCTGTCCGTGAGCCGGCGCGGCGCCTGCTCCGATGCCGGATCCCAGAAGAAGACCTCCGGCGGGTGCCCGGGGCTCTCGCCGACCAGCGCCACGCTGCCGTCCGCCGCGCGGTCGAGGCCCGACCAGACCGGCCCCCCGCCGGCGAGCAGCGGCTCGCTGCCGCCGCCGGCGGCGAACGCCACCAGCTCGGTCTCGACCCCGCGGTCCACGACCGCCAGCAGGCGCTCCGGGCCGGCCCAGACGAAGCGCTGGACGTGGGCGGGAAAGCCGGCCGGGAGGAGGTCGCGGGGGAGGCCCCCGGTGTCGCCGGCGAGCGCGAAGCGGGCCGTCGAGGGGTCCTTCCGGTCGGCGGCCCCGACGAAGGCGAGGCGGCTCCCGTCCGGCGCGAGGCGCGCGCTGCCGAGTTTCCCCTCGTGCTCCACCCGGCCGAGCACCTTCCCGTCCTCCGGCGCCACGAGATGGAGCCGCCGCGCCATGTAGCCGTCGTCGACCGACGGGGTGGGAGCGAGGGCGACGAGCAGCCGCTCGCCGGCCCACGAGAGCTCCGAGGCCGAGCCCGGCAGCTCGAGCCGCCGCGGTGCCGCCTGCGCGCCCGGGGCCGGGTCGAGCTCCGCGACGAAGAGCCGCGCGGGCAGCCAACTCTCCTCGAAGACCTCGGCGTCGAAACCCTTCTCGCGCCGTTCCTCGGCCTCCTTCCCACGCTTCTCGTGGGCGACGAAGGCGACGTGACGCCCGTCGGCAGCGAGCGCGTACTCCTCGATCGCCGTCTCGTGGCAGAGCCGCCGCCGCGCCTCGCCGCCGTCGCGGGCGATCGCGTAGAGGCAGGCCGCCTCGTCCCCCTGGCGCTTCGCGAGGAAGGCGATCTCGCTCCCGTCGGAGCTCCATGCGAGGGCCCGGACGTTCACCTCGCCGGTCACGAAGCCCCGCTCCCTGCCGGCCCGGTCGACCACGCGCAGCTCGGCCCAGGCCGGTCCGTCGTCCTCCTCCCAGGGGCGTCGCGGCACCGCGAGCACGAAGGCGACGAGCTCCCCGTCCGGGGCGATCGCCACCTCGCGCACCGAGCGGAGGCGGGCGACGTCGGCGAGGGAGAGCGGCGCGAGCTCCGCGGCGGCGGCCGGAGCCGGAGCGACCAGAAGAGCGAGGGCGAGGGCGGCGAGAGCGCGGCGGGCGGGCATCGCGGGGTCTCCCGAGGGGACCGGGCGCCGTCCAGCCGGGCCCGGAGCGCTCCATGCTAGCGCGAGCGCGGCCGGGGCCTGGCGTAGACTCGGCACCCGAAGGCCTCCCCGCCGCCGCGGGGCCGACCGCCCCGCTCCCCTCCCGGAAGAGCATGACCCCGTCGATCGGCACGCCCCTCCTCTGGTCGCTCTTCCTCGCCGGGATCCTGGGCGTTCTCGCGCTCGACCTCGGTGTCCTCAACCGCCGCGCCCACGCCGTGCGGCCGCGGGAGGCGGCGCTCTGGTGCGCCTTCTGCGTCGGGCTGGCGGGACTCTTCTGCGGCTGGATCGGGTGGCGGTTCGGAAGCCGGCCGGCGCTGGAGTTCCTGACCGGCTATCTCATCGAATACGCGCTCTCGGTCGACAACCTCTTCGTCTTCCTCGTCGTCTTCGGCTACTTCGCGGTACCCCACGAGTACCGCCACCGGGTGCTCTTCTGGGGGATCCTCGGGGCGATCGTGTTGCGCGCCGGCTTCATCCTCGCCGGCGCCGCGCTGCTCGCCCGCTTCCACTGGATGGTGATGGTCTTCGGCGCCTTCCTCATCCTCACCGGGATCCGCATCCTGGTGCAGCGCGACGTCGAGGTCGATCCCGGGCGCAACCCGGTGGTCCGCCTGGCGCGGCGGCTGCTGCCGATCACTCCCGGGTACCACGGCCAGCGCTTCTTCGTGCGCCTCGACGGCCGGCTCTTCGCCACCCCGCTGCTCCTGGTGCTGCTGGTGCTCGAGGCGACGGACGTGGTCTTCGCCGTCGACTCGATCCCGGCGATCTTCGGCATCACGCGCGACCCCTTCCTCGTCTTCACCTCGAACATCTTCGCCATCCTCGGCCTGCGGGCGCTCTTCTTCCTCCTCGCCAGCTTCATGGACCGCTTCCACTACCTGCAGGTGGGCCTCGGCCTCGTGCTCGCCTTCATCGGCACCAAGATGATGCTGGCCGACGCCTACCACGTCCCCATCGGCTGGTCGCTCGGGATCATCGTGGCGGTCCTCGGCGGCGCGGTCGCGGCCTCGCTGCTCTTCCCGCCGCCCCCGCCGCGGGACGAGGAAGAGGGCGAGGACGGGGGGATCACCCCCTGAGCGCGAAGGCGAGGAGCGCGACGCCGAAGGCGACGCGGTAGGCGACGAAGACGGCGAGCGAGCGGCGGCGGAGCCAGGCGAGGAGCCAGGCGATCACGAGGTAGCCCGCGACCGCCGAGACCGCCACCGCGAGCAACGGCACGGCGAGCCCGTCGAGCGCGACCGGGGCACCGACGACCAGGTGCCCCGCGAGGTCCTTCGCCTCCGCCAGGATTCCCACCGGCACGGCGAGCAGGAAGGCGAAGCGGGCCGCCGCCGGGCGCGTGAGGCCGAGCAGCAGGAGCGCCGTGAGCGTGATCCCCGAGCGCGAGGTGCCGGGGACGAGGGCGAGCGACTGGGCGGCGCCGACCAGGAGGGCCGTGCGCCAGTGCAGGGCCTCCTCGGTCCGCTCCTGCCGCGCCCTCCGGTCGGCCCAGAAGAGCAGCAGCCCGTAGCCGATCAGGTTGCAGGAGACGAGCAGCGGGTCGCGGCCGGCGCGCGCCACCCAGTCGTGGATCGCCAGGCCCACCGCCACCGCCGGCAGGGTGCCGACCGCGAGGTGCCAGCCGAGCTTCGCCGCCGGAGCCGCCTCCGCCCGCCACGGCCGGGGGTCGGCGGCGAGGGCGCGGAGGATCGCGGCGAGGTCGCGGCGGAAGTACGCGACGACGGCCAGGAGCGTCCCGGTGTTCGTCGCGATGTCGAAGGAGAGCCCCTGGTCGGGCCAGCCGAGCAGGTGGGGGATGAGGATCAGATGCCCCGAGGAGCTGATCGGCAGGAACTCCGTCACCGCCTGGACGAGGGCGAGGACGATCGCCTGGAGCGGGCTCATGGCGCGCCTCCGGGGCGGGAGAGCCCCCTGGCGGCGCAGGAAGCGGCGCGGGCGCTGGCGGCGAGGCGGGGCATGGCGCGGCGCGTATACTACGCGAGCGCTCGCCGCGGCCGGCCTCCCGGGAGGGAGGAGAGACCGCGGACGACACCGGCGCGAGTCCGCCCATGGAGACCTGGATCGTCACCGGCGGAGCCGGGTTCATCGGCTCCAACTTCGTCCACCGCGCCCTCGCCGGAGGCGGGCGGCGCATCGTCGTGCTCGACAAGCTGACCTACGCCGGGCACCGGGAGAGCCTCGCCGCGGCCGAGGCGAACCCGCGCTTCCGCTTCGTCGAGGGGGACATCGCCGACCGGGAGCTGGTGCGCCGCCTCTTCGCCGAGGAGCGCCCGGCGGCGCTCCTGAACTTCGCCGCCGAGAGCCACGTCGACCGCTCGATCGAGGGACCCGGGACCTTCGTGGCCACCAACGTGGTCGGCGTCTTCGAGCTGCTGGAGGCGGCCCGGCACCACCTCGCCGCCCTGCCGGAGGGGGAGCGCGACCGCTTCCGCTTCCTCCACGTGTCGACCGACGAGGTCTACGGCAGCCTCGGCCCCACCGGTCTCTTCACCGAGGAAACGCCGTACGACCCGAGCTCGCCCTACTCCGCTTCGAAGGCCGCGGCCGACCACCTCGTGCGCGCCTGGGCCCGCACCTACGGCCTGCCGGCGCTGATCACGAACTGCTCGAACAACTACGGCCCCTTCCAGTTCCCCGAGAAGCTGATCCCGCTGATGATCCTCAACGCGCTCGAGGGCCGCCCGCTGCCGGTCTACGGCGACGGCGGCAACGTGCGGGACTGGATCTACGTCGGCGACCACTGCGAGGGGATCGAGCTCGCGCTCGCCCACGGCCGGCCGGGAGAGAAGTACAACCTGGGCGGCGGCAACGAGCGGACGAACCTCGAGGTGGTGGCCGCGATCTGCGCCGCCCTCGAGGAGCAGCGCCCGGCGCGGGAGAACCCGGCGCTCGCCGCGCGCGGGATCCGGAGCTACGAGGCGCTGCGCGTCTTCGTCGCCGACCGCCCCGGCCACGACCGCCGCTATGCGATCGACGCCACCCGGGCGCGGCGGGAGCTCGGCTGGGAAGCGCGGCACGACTTCCCCTCGGGCCTCCGGGAGACGGTCGCCTGGTACCTCGCCAACCCCGGCTGGTGCACGGCCGTGCAGGGCGGGCACTACGACCGGGAGCGGCTCGGGCTCGCCCGCGAGCCCGCGGGAGGTCCGCGATGAAGGGGATCGTGCTCGCCGGCGGCGCCGGCAGCCGCCTCCACCCCCTCACGCTCGGCGTGAGCAAGCAGCTGCTGCCGGTCTACGACAAGCCGATGGTCTACTACCCCCTGTCGAGCCTGATGCTCGCGGGGATCCGCGACATCCTCCTCATCACCACGCCGGAGGACCAGACCGCGTTCCGCCGCCTGCTCGGCGACGGCGGTCGCTTCGGGGTCCGCCTCGACTACGCCGTCCAGCCCGAACCCGGGGGGCTCGCCCAGGCGTTCCTGATCGGCCGCGACTTCGTCGGCCACGACCGCGTGGCCCTGGCGCTGGGCGACAACGTCTTCTACGGCCACGGCTTCTCGGCCGACGTCGCCGCCGCCGCCGCGCGCCCCCGCGGCGCGACCGTCTTCGCCTACCGCGTGCGCGACCCGGAGCGCTACGGGGTGGTCGAGCTCGGGGCCGACGGGCGGGCGCTCTCGATCGAGGAGAAGCCGCTCGCTCCGCGCTCCCACCTCGCGGTGACCGGGCTCTACTTCTACGACCAGCGGGTGGTCGAGATCGCCGCCGCCCTCCGGCCCTCGCCGCGCGGCGAGCTCGAGATCACCGACGTGAACCGCGCCTACCTCGCGCTCGGCGAGCTCCACGTGCAGGTCCTCGGCCGCGGCATCGCCTGGCTCGACACCGGAACCCACGAGTCGCTCGCCCAGGCCTCGAGCTTCATCCAGGCGATCGAGGAGCGGCAGGGGCTGAAGGTGGCCTGCCTCGAGGAGATCGCCTTCCGCCAGGGCTGGCTGACCGCCGCCGAGGTGGCGCGCGAGGCCGAGGCGCTCGCCAAGGCCTCTTACGGGCAGTACCTGCTGCGCCTGCTCGCCGAGGAGGCGGGGTGAGATTCGAGCCGACCGCCCTGCCGGAGGTGGTCCTCGTCGAGCCCGACGTCTTCCGCGACGAGCGCGGCTTCTTCTTCGAGGTCTTCAACCGCCGGCGCTGGGCCGCCGAGGGGGGCCTCGACCTCGCCTTCGTGCAGGAGAACCACTCCCGCTCGCGGCGCGGCACGCTGCGCGGACTGCACGCCCAGGTCGAGACGCCGCAGGGGAAGCTGGTGCGCTGTCCGCGCGGCCAGGTCTTCGACGTCGCGGTCGACGCCCGCCGCGGCTCGCCCCGCTTCGGACGCTGGGTCGGCGTCGAGCTCTCCGAGGAGAACTTCCGCCAGCTCTGGATCCCGCCCGGATTCCTGCACGGCTTCTGCGCTCTCTCGGAGGTGGCGGAGATCGAGTACCGGTGCACGGCCCCCTACGACCCGGCGGCCGAGGTCACGGTGGCCTGGGACGATCCGGAGATCGGTATCGCCTGGCCGGTGGCCGAGCCGATCCTCTCGCCGCGCGACGCGCGGGCGCCGCGCCTCGCCGCCCTCGCCGACCGGCTCTTCCGGAGCGCGGAGGCCGCCGGCCGGTGAGCGAAGGGGCCGCTCCGGAGCTCTCCCCGGACGATCTCGCGGATCTCGCCGCCGCCGGGATCGAGCCGGCCGAAGCGCGGCGCCAGCTCGCCCTCCTCGTCTCCCCACCCCCGCCGGTCCGCCTCGACCGCCCCTGCACGCCGGGCGACGGCGTCCGCTGCCTCGGCCCCGACCAGGAGCCGGATCTCCTCGGGATCGCCGCCCGGGCGGCGGCGCGGGGGGCGCTCGGCAAGTTCGTGCCCGCTTCCGGCGCCGCCAGCCGGATGTTCGCCGGACTCTTCGCCCTCGCCGAGGACTCCGCCCCCGGGCCGGGGCACGAGGCCGCCGGCACCCTCGTCGCCGCCCTCGACCGGCTGGCGCTCCGCTCCCGTCTCGCCGCCCATCTCGCCGCCCGCGGCGAGACGCTCGCCGGCCTCCTCGCCCGCGAGGGCGCGGCCGGCCTCGCGCGCGCGATCGTGGGACCGGACGGGCTCGGGCTCGCCGACCTGCCCAAGGGGTTGATCCCGTTCCACCTCTACCCCGGGGGCGAGCGGACCGCCTTCGAGGAGCACCTGGTCGAGGGCGCCGCCTACCTCCCCGATGCCGGCGGCCGCTGCCGCCTCGACTTCACGGTGCCCCCGGGGAGCGACCCGCTCTTCCTCGCC
>JAHDVN010000448.1 GCA_023384635.1 Thermoanaerobaculia bacterium | reverse complement strand
TGCGCGGGGGGGCTTTGTTCGGGGGCGGGGGCGATGGGGGCGCCCCCGCGGGGCCCGCCGCCGCGGGCCGGTGTCCCCGCCCGCTCGCCGAGGTCGAGGCCGAGGCGCTCCGCGCCGCCCTCGCCTGGACGCGCGGCCGCCAGGGGGAGGCGGCCGCCCTGCTCGGGATCAGCCGCAAGGCGCTCTGGGCGAAGCGCCGGCGGCTCGGGATCCCCTGAGGTCCTCCACCCCGCCGGCCGCGGCTCAGTCGCGGTCGAAGTGGGGGAGCTCTTCGGGCAGCGGGATCGAGAGCTCGACGTAGCCGGCGAAGCGGCCCTCCCGGTACCAGGGGAGCTGGTGGATCATCTTCCGCACCCCGGCGCGGCGGACCGTGTAGTGGTTCGGGGCGGGGTCGGCGTACATCGCCTCGAGCCGGCTCCGCGCGGGCTCCGGGTGGCAGGCGAAGAGGTCGGAGCCGAGGAGCGCCGCGCCGCCCTCCGGCGCGAAGGTGGCGCGGGAGCGGGCGTTCATCGCCACGATCCTGCCCGCCGCGTCGCTCACCGTCACCGCCACCGGCAGCTCCTCGATCCAGTCGTGCTCGCGCATCGCGCTCCCCCCGCCGGCGCGTCCGAGAGCCGGCGGGGGAATCCTAGCGGAGGGGTGGGTCCGGCTGGCCACCGCGAGGGGGGCGTTCAGCGGGGGGTCGGGCACCAGCCGCCGGCGAAGCCCCGGGCGCGCTCGCGGCGGTCGAGGGGGCGGGGGCGCGCCGCGGGCAGCAGGCCGAGCTCGACGAGCTGCGGCCGGTACTCGTAGCGCAGGCGCACCACCGCCGCGGGCCGCTCCTCCAGGTCGAGCCGGACGCGCCGGACGCGGTGCTCGGTCTCGCGGCCGATGCCGGTGGCCGCGTGCTCGTCGGAGAGGGAGCTGGACTCCGCGGCCGCGGCGGGGCCCGGGGCGGCGCGGAGCGGGGCCGCGGCGCCGCTCTTCTCCCGGCGGGCGATCCCGTCGTCGACCCGGGCCGGGGGCGGGAGCTCCTTCTCCACGAAGAACCCCGCCTCGTGGCCGCTCACCTGCCAGCCGTCGATCTGGACGGTCCCGTAGGGCGGGAGTACCCACTTCCGGGCGCTCCGGGCGTCGCTGTGGCGGGCATCGATGGTGTTGAGGCCGTCCACCGCGAGCGCCACGGCCACGCGGCGGGGGAGGGGGTTGGTGAGCCGCAGCGCGTACTCGCGGCCGGGGAGCGCCTCGACGTAGACGGCGCCGCGGCCGTGGATCTCGGGGAGCGGGGCGCCGTCGACGAGCAGTTCGAGGCCGAACCCCTGCTGCCGGGCGGCGCCGGCGGGCAGGGCGGCGAGGGCGAGGAGAGCGAGCAGGGCGACGGCGAGGGCGGAGAGCTTCGGACGGTTCATGGGGGCCTCCTTTCTGGTCCATGGGACCGGGGAGGCCGCGGAAAGTTCCCGTGCGGTCTGCGCGGAGGGCAGGCCCTCACTCGGCGCGGCGCAGGAGGTAGTCGCCCGGGGGGAGCCCGAGGTGGCGCAGCTGCTCGCGCAGCGCGGCGAGATCGAGCCGCCCGGCGTCTCCCTCCCGGAGGGCGACGCTCCCGTCCGGGTGGAGGGAGAGGGCGATCTCCTCGCCGGGAGCGGGGGCGAGCCCGGGCGGCAGCTCGAGCGGCGTCTGCGCACCTTTCGCACCGTTCGCACCGGCCACCAGGAGGCAGGGGATCGCCGGCGAGGCCTTCTCCGCGGTCGCGGCGGCCACGCCGGCGACTGCCGGGGCGGCCCGCCCCGGGGCCTGCTCCCGGGTGGCGAGCGCCTCTCGATGTGGCGGCTCCGAGCGCCGCATTGCCGGGTAGGGAGAAGCGGGCGCTGCGGCGCTCGCCGGGGAGGGCTCTTCCCGTCGCGCCGGGGTCGCCGTGTCCAGGAGCTCGGTTTCGGGCGCGGCCTGCAGGGTCCCCTGGGTTGCTGAGTCGCCCGCCGGCATCCTCGGGGGCCGCTCCTGGGGTGCGGGGACCGTCCGGGGGGATGCCTCCGAGGGGGCGGGGGGGCGCTCGGAAGGCTTGGCCGGTGTCTCCGCGGCCTCGAGGGCGGCAGCGGGAGCGGCGGGCTCGGAGGCAAAGGACTCGCGCTCCGCGGACTTCGCCCGTTCTGCGGTCGGTGCGGGCGCCGGCTGCCCGGGTCGCACCTGCCAGACCATCCAGCCGGCGAACGAGACGGCGACGAGGGCGGCGAGGGCTCCCGCGGCGCGGGCCGGGAGGAGCCGGCGGCGCGGCGGGCGCTCCGTCCGCTCGCGCTCGGCGGCGCGCAGGTGGGCCATCACGCGGGCGTGGAGGAAGGGGGGCGGCGCCTCCCCGTCGAGCTCCCGGAGCGCGCTCTGCGCCGCCGCCCAGGTGGCGGCGGCGCGGGCGCAGGCGGGGCAGGCCGCGGCGTGCTCGCGCGCGGCGGGGGAGCCGGCGCTCCCGGTCTCGTCCAGCTCGTGCCGGAACTCCTCGCACCTCATGGCCAGATCCCCTCCAGGCGCTCGCGGAGCGCTCCCCGCGCGCGCGCCAGCCGCGAGCGGACCGTCCCCAGCCGGCAGCCGAGCGCGGCCGCCGCCTCCTCGTAGGAGAGCCCCTGCATCTCGC
>JAHDVN010000447.1 GCA_023384635.1 Thermoanaerobaculia bacterium | reverse complement strand
CTCTGCGTGGGGGAGCTGGCCGAGGTCGTGCAGCTGCCGCAGCCGACCGTGAGCCGCCACCTCAAAGCGCTGGCAGCGCAGGGCTGGGTCGTCTCCCGCAGCGAGCGGACCTCGAACCGGTACCGGTTCGCCGCGGGCGAGCTCGCCGCCGGCGCGGTGGCGCTCTGGGAGATCGCCCGCGAGGCAACCGCGGGTTGGGCGGCGCTGGCCCAGGACCGGCTCCGCCTCGACCGCCTCCTGGCCGAGCGGCGCCCCGCGGGGAGCAGCTTCTTCGCGGGCGCGGCCGCGGAGTGGGAGCGGCTCCGCCGCGAGCTCTACGGCGACCGCTTCACCGAGGCGGCGCTCGCCGCCCTGCTCCCGTCCCACTGGACGGTGGCGGATCTCGCGTGCGGCTCGGGAACCGTCGCGGAGCGCCTGGCCGGCCAGGTCGCGCGGGTGGTGGCGGTCGACAACAGCCCGGAGATGCTCGCCGCGGCCCGCCGGCGCCTCGCCGGCCGGCCGAACGTCGAGCTCCACGAGGCCGACCTCGCACGCCTGCCGGTTGCCGCCGAGAGCTGCGACGCCGCCCTGATGCTGCTCGCGCTCACCCACCTCGACGACCCGGCCGCTGCGCTCGCCGAGATGGCGCGCCTCCTGCGGCCCGGTGGCCGCGCGGTGGTCGTCGACCTGCTCCGCCACGACCGCGAGGAGTTCCGCCGCCAGCTCGGCCAGAGGTGGCCCGGCTTCGCCCCGGAGGAGCTGGCCGCGCTGCTCGCCACGGCCGGCCTGCGGGAGGTGCGCGTCGAGCCCCTCTCTCCCGAGCCGGAGGCCAAGGGCCCCGCGCTGCTGCTCGCCACCGCTTCGCGCAGCACCCCGTCCGACCCCGAACGCCCCGGGGCGTCGCCCCGTGGAGAAAGGAATCGAGCATGACCACCTCAGCTGTCGCCACCGCCCTGGAGTTCCGCGTCCGGGACCTCGCCCTCGCCGAGTGGGGGCGCAAGGAGATCCGCCTCGCCGAGCAGGAGATGCCCGGCCTGATGGCGGTGCGCCGCGAGTACGCCGCGACCCGCCCGCTCGCCGGCCAGCGCATCACTGGCTCGCTCCACATGACGATCCAGACCGCGGTCCTCATCGAGACCCTGGCCGAGCTCGGCGCCGAGGTGCGTTGGGCCTCCTGCAACATCTTCTCGACCCAGGACCACGCCGCGGCGGCGGTCGCGGTCGGCCCGCACGGGACCCCCGAGGCGCCGCGCGGGATCCCGGTCTTCGCCTGGAAGGGCGAGACGCTGGAGGAGTACTGGGAGATGACCGCCCGCGCGCTCGACTTCGGCGACGGCCGCGGCCCGACGCAGATCGTGGACGACGGCGGCGACGCCACGCTCCTCATCCACAAGGGGCTCGAGTGCGAGCGCGCGGGCGCGGTGCCCGACCCGTCCACGGCCGACAGCGAGGAGTTCGCGGTGGTCCTCGCCCTGCTCGCCCGCCTCCAGAAGCAGGAGCCGGGGCGCTGGCAGCGGGTCGCCGCGGAGTGCCACGGCGTCTCGGAGGAGACGACCACCGGCGTGCACCGCCTCTACGAGATGGAGAAGAGCGGCACGCTGCTCTTCCCGGCGGTCAACGTCAACGACAGCGTGACCAAGTCGAAATTCGACAACCTCTACGGCTGCCGGCACTCGATCGTGGACGGCCTGAACCGGGCGACCGACGTCATGCTCGCGGGCAAGGTGGCGGTGGTCTGCGGCTACGGCGAGGTCGGGAAGGGCTGCGCCCAGGCGCTGCGCGGCCAGGGGGCGCGGGTGATCGTCACCGAGATCGACCCGATCTGCGCGCTCCAGGCCGCGATGGAGGGCTACGAGGTCAAGCGGGTGGAGGACGTGGTCGAGACCGCCGACCTCTTCGTCACCGCCACCGGGAACTTCAACGTCCTCACCGCCGAGCACATGGCGCGGATGAAGGACAAGGCGATCGTCGGCAACATCGGCCACTTCGACAACGAGATCGACATGGCCGGGCTGGCCAAGGTGCCGGGGATCCGGAAGGTGAACATCAAGCCGCAGTACGACGAGTGGGTCTTCCCCGACGGCCACTCGGTGCTGGTGCTCGCCGAAGGGCGGCTCCTGAACCTCGGCTGCGCCACCGGCCACCCCTCGTTCGTGATGTCGTGCAGCTTCACGAATCAGGTGCTCGCCCAGATCGACCTCGCGGTGCGGGGCCGGGAGTATCCGAAGCAGGTCTTCGTTCTCTCCAAGGAGCTCGACGAGAAGGTGGCGCGCCTGCACCTCGATCAGCTCGGCGTGAAGCTCACCGTCCTCACCGAGAAGCAGGCCCAGTACATCGGCGTCAGCCCCGACGGGCCGTTCAAGCCGAGCCACTACCGGTACTGACGAGAGGGCCTCGGGGCGCGCCGCGGGGGTGGCCTCCGCGGCGCGCCTGCGAGCCTCCTCCTCCGGAACTCCGCGCCCGCGCCGCCGTATCATTCCCGACCATGGTGCCGTGCCGCGGCCTCGCGCCGTCCCTCCGCCGGGCCGCCCTCCTCCTCGCGATCGCCGCCCTCGGCCCGCCCGCGACCGCGGCAGCCTCCGATGCCCAGCCGCGGGCGCGGGCGGTGCGGATCTCCGAGCCGGTCGCGATCGACGGCCGCCTGACCG
>JAHDVN010000446.1 GCA_023384635.1 Thermoanaerobaculia bacterium | reverse complement strand
GGGGCTGTTCGCCGGCATCCGCATCCTCATGTGGCTGGTCGGCATCGGCACGCTGGCGGCCGGCGCCATCGGCGTGTCGAACATCATGCTGATCATCGTGCGCGAGCGGACGCGCGAGATCGGCATCCGCCGCGCGGTCGGCGCCACCCCGCTCTGGGTGATGGCCCAGATCGTCGTCGAGGCGGTGATCCTGACCTCGCTCGCCGGCCTGCTCGGCCTCTCGGCCGGGGTGGCGGCGATGGAGGCCGTGGGCTCGCTGCTGCCCGCCACCACCGCCGACGGCGCGCCGCAGATGTTCCAGAACCCGGGGGTCGAGCTCGGCGACGCGCTCCGCGCCCTCGCCGTGCTCGTGGCCGCGGGCGCGCTCGCCGGCATCGCGCCGGCCCAGCGCGCCGTGGCCGTGACCCCCGTCGTCGCCCTGCGCTCGGAGTGACCATGAAGAAGCTCTTCGGTATCCTGCTCGCCCTCCTCTTCCTCGGCGCCGTCGGCGGCTCCGGCTACCTGCTCTACAAGCGCTCGCAGAAGCCGCCGGTGGTCTTCCGCACCGAGGCGCCGGTGCGCTCGACGATCCTCAAGAAGGCGGTCGCCACCGGCGCCGTCGTCCCCCGGCAGGAGGTCGCGATCAAGCCGCAGGTCTCCGGGATCCTCGACCAGCTGCACGTCGAGGCGGGGCAGCTGGTGAAGGCCGGCGACCTCGTGGCGCGGGTGCGGGTGGTGCCGAACATGGTCAACCTCAACTCCGCCCAGAGCCGCGTGGAGCGCGCCAAGATCGCGCTCGAGCAGGCGGAGGCCGACCACGGGCGCTACCGCGCGCTCTTCGCCGACGGGACGGTCTCCCGCGCCCAGCTCGACCAGTACGAGATCGCGCTGCGCACCGCGCGCGAGGAGCTCGCCGCCGCCCGCGACAACCTCGACATCATCGAGAAGGGGACGACCGGCAAGCTCGCCACCTCCACCAACACCCTGGTGCGCGCCACCGTCTCCGGCATGGTGCTCGAAGTGCCGGTCGAGCTCGGCCGCTCGGTGATCGAGGCGAACACCTTCAACGAGGGCACCACCATCGCCACCGTCGCCGACATGGACGACATGATCTTCAAGGGGAAGGTCGACGAGTCGGAGGTCGGCAAGATCCGCACCGGCATGCAGCTGCTGCTGACCATCGGCGCCATCGAGCGGGCCACCTTCGAGGCCACGCTCGAGCACATCGCGCCGAAGGGGGTCGAGGACAGCGGCGCCATCCAGTTCGAGATCCGGGCCGCCGTCGCGCCGCAGTCCGGCCTCTTCCTGCGCGCCAACTACAGCGCCAACGCCGACATCGTCCTCGACCGCCGCGACGACGTGCTGGCGATCGACGAGAGCCTGCTCCAGTTCGAGGACGGCAAGCCCTTCGTCGAGGTCGAGGTCGGCGAGCAGCTCTTCGAGAAGCGGCCGGTGGAGGTCGGCCTCTCGGACGGGATCCGGATCGAGATCGTCTCCGGCCTCGACGAGTCGGCGCGGATCAAGCAGCCGAACACCGAGCTCGCCGCCCCGGGCCCCGCGGGCGCCGCCCAGGGCGGCCGCCCCCGCCGTGCCGGTTGACCGAGGCTCCTCCCTGGCCTCCCGAGGCGGGGTATCATGCGCCCGGCCCCGCCGGGCGGGGCGCCTACGACCGTGGAACAGATCCGCAACTTCTGCATCATCGCCCACATCGACCACGGCAAGTCGACGCTCGCCGACCGCCTGATCCAGCGCTGCGGCGGGGTCGAGGCGCGGGAGTTCCGCGACCAGCTGCTCGACACCATGGAGCTGGAGCGCGAGCGCGGCATCACCATCAAGTCGAACACCATCAGCCTCCCCTACACGGCGCGCGACGGGCGCAGCTTCGAGCTCAACCTCATCGACACCCCGGGGCACGTCGACTTCTCCCACGAGGTGCGCCGCTCGCTGATGGCCGCCGAGGGGGCGCTCCTGGTGGTCGACGCCTCGCAGGGGGTGGAGGCGCAGACCGTCGCCAACCTCTTCCTCGCGGTCGAGTACGGCCTCGAGGTGCTGCCGGTGATCAACAAGATCGACCTCCCGTCGGCCGACGTCGAGCGCGCCATGGAGGAGATCGACCGCGACCTCGGCCTCGACCCGTTCGCCTCGGTGCAGGTCTCGGCCAAGCTCGGCACCGGGGTCGACGAGCTGCTCGAGGCGATCGTCGCCCACCTGCCCGCCCCGCAGGGCGACCCGGAGGCGCCCCTCCAGGCGCTCCTCTTCGACGCCCAGTACGACCCGTACCGCGGCGCGGTCCTGCTCGTGCGGGTGATGGCCGGGCGGCTGCGCCCGGGGCTGACGGTGCGCCTGATGCACTCGGACGCCGAGCACCGGGTCGAGGAGGTGGGCCGGCTGCGCCTGAAGCGGGTGCCCTCCGACGAGCTCGTGGCGGGCGAGGTCGGCTACGTCATCGCCGGCATCAAGAGCCTCGCCGGTCTGGCCATCGGCGACACCCTGACCGAGTCGGCGCGCCCCGCCGCCGGGCCGGTCCCCGGCTACCGGGAGGCCAAGCCGGTGGTCTTCTCCTCGATCTACCCGATGGCCACCGACGACTACGAGGAGCTGACCAAGGCGCTCGAGAAGCTGAAGCTCAACGACGCCGCGCTGATCTACGAG
>JAHDVN010000445.1 GCA_023384635.1 Thermoanaerobaculia bacterium | reverse complement strand
TGAGGGAATCTCGCAGCCGGCGAACCCTGGTTCTCGTCGTGGGGGCCGCCTTCGCGACCGCCGGAGCGACGATCGCCCAACCTCCAGCAGCCGATCCGTCCGCCCCTCCCGCCGCCGAACCGGCCCCGGCCGCTGCGGCAGCGGTGCTCGACGAGATCGTCGTCACCGCCCAGAAGCGCGAGGAGGACCTCCAGGAGGTTCCGATCTCGATCACCGTGCTGGACGTCGAGAAGCTCGACGTCCTCACCGCCGCCGGCGCCGACGTCAAGTTCCTCTCCGGCCGCGTGCCGAGCCTCACTCTCGAGTCCTCGTTCGGCCGCGCCTTCCCCCGCTTCTACATCCGCGGCCTCGGCAACACCGACTTCGACCTGAACGCGTCGCAGCCGGTGTCGATGATCGTCGACGAGGTGGTGCTCGAGAACCCGGTGGTCAAGGGGATGCCGCTCTTCGACCTGGAGCGCACCGAGGTGCTGCGCGGGCCGCAGGGGACGCTCTTCGGCCGCAACACCCCGGCCGGCATCGTGAAGTTCGACACCCGTAAGCCGACGCGGGCGTTCGAGGGCTACGTGCGCGCCTCCTACGGGACGTTCGACAACGTCGACTTCAAGGCGGCGGTGGGCGGGGGCCTGAGCGAGACCCTCTCGGCCCGCGCCTCGGTCCTCTACCAGTCGCAGTCCGACTGGATCGACAACCGCCACACCGGCGAGAACAACGCCCTGGGTGGCCACGAGACCTGGGCCTACCGCCTGCAGCTGCTCTGGCAGCCGAGCGAGAGCTTCTCCGGCCTCTTCAACGTCCACGGCTGGGAGCTCGACGGGACGGCGCGGATCTTCCGCGCCAACATCCTGAAGCCTGGCACCAATCAGCTGGTGGCCGGCTTCGAACAGGACGAAGTCTGGTTCGACGGCCTCAACGATCAGGAGATCTCCGCCCAGGGTGCGACCGTGAAGCTCGAGTGGGATCTCGGCGGGGCCAGTCTGACCTCGGTCACCGGCTACGAGACCCTCGACATGTACAGCCGGGGCGACATCGACGGCGGCTTCGGCGCGGTCTTCGCGCCCCCCTCCGGCCCCGGCGTCATCCCCTTCCCCTCCGAGTCGGCCGACGGCTTGCCCGATCTCGACCAGTTCACGCAGGAGCTGCGGCTCGCGAGCACCCCGGGGGGCCGGACCGACTGGCTCCTCGGGTTCTTCTGGTTCGACGAGGCGATCACGGTCGAGAGCTTCAGCTACGACACCCTCGGCGGCAACGTCCAGGACGGCTACGCGGTGCAGAAGCAGGACGCCACCTCGTGGGCTCTCTTCGGCTCGTTCGACTTCCGCCCTGCCGAGCGCTGGACCCTGAAGGCCGGCGCCCGCTACACGAAAGACGAGAAGGAGTTCTCCGCCGAGCGGATCGACCCCACCTTCCAGACGCCGACGGTACGGCCGATCGAGGTGGAGACCGACGCCGACCTCGCGACCTGGGACCTTTCGGCCACTTGGGCCGCGAGCGAGCGGGTGAACCTCTACACCCGCGTCGGCACCGGCTTCCGGGCGCCCTCGATCCAGGGACGGATCCTCTTCTGCGCCGACTTCGAGGGTGGGACCAACCCGGCCACCAACTGCGTCTCGGTGGCCGACGAGGAGGAGATCCTCTCCTTCGAGGTCGGCACCAAGATGCAGCTGCTCGACAACCGCTTGCGCCTCAACCTGGCCGGCTATACCTATGCGGTCGACGGTCAGCAGATCGTCGCCGTCGGCGGAAGGTACAACACCGCGACCCTCCTCAACGCCGACGAGTCCAACGGCTACGGCTTCGAAGCCGATCTCGACTTCGCGCCCAGCAACCTCTGGCTGATCACCCTGGGGGCGAGCTACAACAAGACCGAGATCGACGACCCCAACCTCCTCGTCGCGCCCTGCGGCGGCGGCTGCACCGTCCTCGACCCGATCGTCGGCGGCCTCGCGCGCGTCGACGGCAACCCGCTGCCCCATGCTCCGGAGTGGATCTTCAACGGCCTCGTCGACTTCCGCCTGCCGGTCGGGGACTCGCTGTTCACGGCGAGCGTCGACTGGGCCTACCACGACGAGAAGAACTTCTTCCTCTACGAGTCGCGGGAGTTCCGCGCCGACTCCTTCGAGCTGGGAGCCAGGATCGGCTGGGTCTTCCCCGAGGCGCGCTACGAGGTCAACCTCTTCGCGCGCAACCTCACCGACGAAATCGTGGTCCAGAACGGCATCGACTTCAACAACCTCACCGGCATGACGAACGAGCCGCGGATCATCGGGCTGGAGCTCGTCGCGCGGTTCTGAGCCCCCTGGCCGGCGGCCGGGCGCTCAGCGTCCTGCCGCCGGCACCGGCGCCGGCAGCGCGAGGTTCCGGTCCGCGTCGCCGATGGCGCCGGTCTGCAGGTTGAACGGGAGGTGGCCGGTGTCCCCCACGGCCACCACCCGCACCCTCCCTCCCTCCTCCACCACGATCCGGGTGAGGCTGGCGTGCCCCACCGAGAGCACCAGCCAGGCCTCCGGATCGACCTCGAGGGCGCGGGTGACCAGCCACCGGATCACGTTGCCGTGGCAGACCACGAGCTCGCGGCGCTCGCCGGCCGGCGCGGGGCGCAGCAGGACCGCCGCGAGCCGCTCGAGCTGGGCCCGGCAG
>JAHDVN010000444.1:637-2660 GCA_023384635.1 Thermoanaerobaculia bacterium | reverse complement strand
CTCGCGCCGCTCGCCGGCTTCGCGCCACCGCTCGCGGTGGCCGAAGTCCGGCTCGCCCGGCCGGGCTGCCTGCGGATCGCCGGCCGCCCCGCCGGCCTCCTCGCCGCGACCGCGCCGCTCCGGCCCCTGGCGCCGGCCGGCGAGTGGCTCGTGACGGCGACCGACCGGCTCTGGCTCGCGGCCGCCCCCTCCGGCGCCGCCCTGCGGGCCGAACGCGCCGAGGTGAACGAGGCCGGCCTCGCGCTCCCTCTCGCCGCCGAGGGGCGCGCCGTCTGCGACCTCGCGGCCTCCGACGCTCTCCGCTGGGTCGAGGCCGAGGCCGCGGCCGGCGACCTCCTCCTCGCCGCTGCGGTCGACCCGACGCGCGAGCTGCGCCGGGACCGGAGGACCGCGACCGGTCGCGCCCGGGCTGCGACGCTGGCGTTCCCTGGGGAGCAGAGCGCGCTCGTTGCCATCCCGGACGGCAGCTCTGCCTCTGTCCACCTGCACGCCATTTCGCTCTCGACGGCGGCCCCGGCCGAGCTCGCCGCCGGGCGCCGCGATCTGCGCCTGCCGCCGCGCAGCGCGCGGGAGCTCGGCCTCCCCGCCGGCCCCTGGCGGGCCGAGCTCGCGCTCGAGGCGGGCGCCGCCCTGTGGCTGGGAGATGCGGAGGCCCCCGAGGGCCTGGTCTGGGCCGCCGAGGGGCACCGCGCCGAGAGCCTCGCGACCGCCGCCCGCCGGGCCCTCGCGGTGAATCCGACCGGAGCTGAGAAGATGCTCCAGATCGACCTGCGCCCGATCTCCCCCGGGGAGAACGCCGGCGCGATCGCCACCGCCGGCCGGTTCGAGCGGCTGGCACCTCGCGCGGGAACCGCTCGCCTCGACCTGCCGCCCGCGGCCCGGGGAGCGATGCCGTCGCGCCTGCGGGTCGAGGGGGCCGAGGCACTCCTCCTCGGCGCCGACGGGAGCCTCGCCCGCGGGCCGGAGCTCGCCGTGCCCGCGGCGGGCGGGACCCTGTGGCTCGACCACGGCCCGGGGCCGGTCGCAGTCTGGCCGGCCGGGCCGGAGACCGGCCTGGAGGTCTTCGGCTTCCCCCGCGACCTCGCCCCGGAGGCGGACTCCCTCCCCGGCCGCCTGCCGGGGGGGAACGGGGCCCGCCTCCTCGCGCTCGCCGCGGGCGAGCCGGCGCTCCTCTCCCTGCGCAGCCCCGCCCCCCTCGTCGCCGCCCTGCTCTCCCCCGACGGCCGCGTGGTGCGGGCCGGCCTCCTGCCCGCCGGCGGGGGGCTCGACCTGCCGTTGCCGCCCGAGGGGGGCTCGCTGGCGCTCCGCGGCCTCGCCGGCGCCCCGCTGCCACCGGGCATCGAGATCGCGCGCACGCCGCTCGCACCGCTCGGGGAAGGGGTCGGCGCGCCGCTCCTCCTCGCACCGGGGGAGGCGCGCGGCTTCGCGTTCACCCTCGCCGAGCCGCGCCGGGTGGGGCTCGCGGTCCGCGCCGAGGAGGGGGCGGTGGAGGGCGAGCTGCTCGAGGCCGGGGGGCGCTCGCTCTCGACCGGCGTCCTGCACTGGCGGGAGCTCCCCGCCGGGAGCTACGTCCTCGTCCTCGGCGCCCCCGGGAGCTCGCCGCCGGCCCTCGCGGCGCCGGTGGCGCTCGGCCTCGTCCCGGGCGCTCCGGGCGGGCCGCCCGGCGACGAGCTCGGCCGCCTGCGCGCGCTCGCCGCCGCGCCCGCGCCGCCGCCTCCGGGGGCGGTCGCCGGAGCCGAGGCGCTCCCGGCCGCCACCGGGCTCGCGCCCGCAGAAGCCGCAGAAGACGAGACCCCCGACCGGGAGATCGACCGATGAGACCCGCCCCGCTCCGCGCCCTCGCCCTGCTCCTCCTCCTCGCGCCGCTCGGGGTCGCCGCGGGACCGGATCCGGCCGCAGGCCAGGCCCCGGTCGACCTGCCGCCGCCGCCGGCCCGCCCGGCCGCCGTGCGAGAGGGAGAGGTCGCGGTCGTCCCGGACCGCTTCCTGCGCCGTCAGAGTGACCGCCTCGCGCACCGCACGTT
>JAHDVN010000444.1:0-627 GCA_023384635.1 Thermoanaerobaculia bacterium | reverse complement strand
CTGCGCCGCTGGGACCCCGTGACCCTCTTCTTCCCCTCCCCCCTCGGCCCCGCGCGCGGCGGCCCGGAGGAGCGGCCGGAGCGGTTCGTCACCCTGAGCCCCGGCCACCCGGGGGGGTTCTCCTGGCTCGATGCCCGCACCCTGCAGTTCCAGCCCGCCGAGCCCTGGCCGGCGCTGGCGCGCCTGACCGTGAGCGCCGCGGGACGGAGCTTCCCGCTCGCGGTCCTCCTCCCGGCGCCGCTCTCGAGCCATCCCTCCGACGGCGCGGAGGGGCTCGAGCGCCTCGACGAGATCACCCTCACCTTCCCCGATCCGGTCGACCCGGCTGCACTCGCCGCCGCCCTCGAGGTCGAGATCGCGCCGCTGCCCGGGGTCGGGAGCGAGGGGGCGCGCCGCCTCGCGCCGGGCGAGGTCGCGGTCAAGCCGCTGCCGCCGGGGAGCGCCGGCGCGCCGGCCTACGCGCTCCGCCTGCCGGCGCCCGTCCCCGGCGGCCATCGCGTGCGCCTGCGGCTCCGCCTCTCGCCGGAGGCCGGCGACGGCGCACTGGCCGCCGAGCTCGCCTTCGCCACCGCCACGCCGTTCCGCGCCCTCGCCTTCGGCTGCCGCGAGCGGCAGCTCCCGGTCCTT
>JAHDVN010000443.1 GCA_023384635.1 Thermoanaerobaculia bacterium | reverse complement strand
GACGGGGGCCGTACGCATTGGGGTTCATTGGCGCCCATCTGCTGTCAGGCCGATCATGGCCTTCTCGCTGCCCCTCGTCACTCACACCTTCGCCATGACCGGACTTGCGCTGGTTGATCAACTCATACTGCAGCAGCTGAAAGGTCCCGACTCCGCCGGCGAGTACGCGTTCGCCTACCGTTTCGGCATGGCGATGTCGTTGGTAGCCCTTGCTCTCAGCCACGCCTGGGGCCCACTGGCGCTCGAAAGGCTCCAACGTGCCAAGGCGTGCGACCTAGCCCCACTTGCGAACAGAGCATTCCGGGGCATCCTCGCAAGCGCGGTAGTTCTTGCCTGGTGCCTGCCACCCGTGGCGAAGCTTGTGGCCAAGGAGCCTTATCAGGCTGGCGTTCTACTGATTCCAGCTATTGTCTATGCCTATCTCTGGATGGCCCTGTACACATTGGTAGCTGTCTTCCTTGTGTTCAGGGGTCGCACGAAGGCCCTCGCGGCGGTGAGTAGCGCCGTCTTCCTGCTCAACGTGCTTCTCAACTACGCTGCAATTCCAGTGTGGGGCCTGGCGGCAGCAGCCGGCAGCACGGTCCTCTGTCACATGGCTCTCGCGTTCACGGTCTGGAGGACTCTGCGAAGTGACCGCCAGACCCTTGCGTGGCGCCGATATGCGCTGGTCGCCATTCTCATGGCTCCCGTCATCCTCGCACCCTCCTTGGTCTATCGGTAGCCGGGGAATGTCCCTGAGATTGCAGTTTCGGCCAGTGAAGAAAGGGGCGCAAGGCGGGCTCCGTCACCTCGGGAAAGAGATGATCCTGAGGCGCGCGCCGGGGCTCTTCTGGTCGTATGTCCGCCTCAGGCACGGCTTCCTCGAACCTGAGATGGTACTCCTGCCCGACCTGTGTCGCCGCGACCGCACATCCGTCGACGTCGGCGCAAACGACGGCATCTACTCTTACTACCTTCTGAAGTACTCGAGCGGCTGCATCGCCTTCGAGCCTCATCCGCATCTGGCACAGACCCTCAGGCAGGGGCTCGGACATCGCGTCCGAGTTATCGAGGCGGCCCTGTCCGATCGCCAGGGCACTTCGATCCTTCGCGAAGTGACCTTCCGCCCCGGCCTGAGCACCATCGAACCCGAGAATCCCATTTCGCGAATCGACGAGCACCCGCACTCAGTGAGAGAAGTGGCGGTCCGCGTCCTTCGCCTCGATGATCTCGCCACCGGCCCGCTGGGATTCATGAAGATCGATGTTGAGGGTCACGAGGCAGCGGTGCTAAGCGGTTCAATGGCAACACTTCGGCGCGACCTTCCGACGCTTCTCCTCGAGCTCGAGGATCAACGAAGGCCGCGATGCCGCGAAGAAGTCCAGGCTCTTCTGGCACCTCTTGGGTACTCTGGCTTCTTCCTTCACCGAGAGCGACTTCGGCCCCTCTCGGCCTTCGATCCGAGGCTATTCCAGAATCAAGATCGGCCTGACCTCTATATACGGAACTTCATCTTCCTTCCCGAGAACCGAATGTCGCCCTTCGCAAGCAGAATCCAGAGAGTCTGAGGTTCGCTGACGAGGGGCCGACCTGACCTGCCCCCGTGTGACCTCGACCAACTGGGTCATTCGACCTCAGCTCGGCACCCCGACATGAGGAGGCCGGCAACGCGGGCAGCGAACTGTGGCAACCCAATGAAGTACCTGCGCGCAACGCGGCGAGGTTGCACCACCAGCCTACAAAGCCACTCGAAGCCGTAGTCAGTTAGCCACTTCGGCCCGCGCCATTCGGTCTGGGTGTACCAGCGAAAGAGAGCACCTACTGCCATCATGGAGCACCGGGGAAGCGAATCACGGCTTCTCATGATCCACTCCTCCTGACGCGGCATGCCCATTCCAACGAGAACCAAGCTTGCACCAGACGTGCGTATGGTCTCCACCAGTCCCATCTCGTCCTCTATCCTGAAGAACCCGTGGTGGGCTCCGGCGACCAAGCCAGGGAAGCGACTGTCGACGGCGCGGGCCATCCTCTCGACCACTGCCGGTTCATCGCCCAGGAAGAACACTCTCTCTCCCAGGTCGGCGAGGCTGGAAAACAGATGGTCGATGAAGTCCGGAGGTGTCATGCGCTCCGCCACCCGCGCGCCCAGCAGCCGCAGCCCGAGCTTCGCACCGTATCCGTCACAGAAGACAACGTCCATCTTCGTGAAGTGTTGCGCGAACCTCTCGTCGCGAAACAGGAGCTCGAAGCAGTACGCATTGACATGGCCGACGGTGAGGCCCGTTCTGCCGCGACATGCCGCAGTCACCAGGGCGAGGAGTTGCTTCCTGTCGATGGCATCGATCACCACAGGACCGATCCGATACCTCGGCACTGAGCATGGACCAAGCCTTCCGGATTCGCGTCTCATCGGGCAGGGCACGGCGTTGAGTCCAGAGTCGGTCCGCGATCGTTAGGCTCGCCACGAAGGTCCGGTATCACCACTCTCTCCGAAGGGATCGCCAGGTACAACGAACTCCAGCGGGCGCCCCACTCTAGTCGTCCCAAGCGGAACCTCGGAGTCGACTACGCCTACCATCACGCCTGGAGTTCCCGTCCGACCGTTCCTCGGTTCACTCCACCCCCCTTCCCCCCACCCACCTCCCCGCCCCCCACCAGGCGAGGAGGGCCAGGGCGATGCC
>JAHDVN010000442.1 GCA_023384635.1 Thermoanaerobaculia bacterium | reverse complement strand
CGCGGCGTTCAACTCGAACAGCCTGACGACCCTGAACCGGAACGCGACGAACGGCGCCCTGACCTTCGGGTCCACCCTCGTCGACGGCGCTCCCCACCTGCTCGCGGGAGCGAGCGCCGTGGCCGTGACCCCGGACGGGCGCTTCGTCGCCGTCGCGGCGGCCACGGATACGGCGGTTTCGACCTACGCCCGGGATCTCCTCACCGGCGCGCTCACCCGGATCGGCTCGCAGACCGACGCCACCCGCCTCGCCGGCACCCGGAGCCTCGCGGTGAGCGCCGACGGCGCCTCGCTCTACGCCACCGGCGCGGCGAACGGCTACCTGGTCGGCTACTCGATCTCCGCGGCCGGGGCGCTCACCTTCATCGACGAGGCGCGCGAGGGGATCTCCGGCGTCAGCGGCCTCGCCGGCGCCCGCGGGGTGACGCTCTCGCCGGATGCACGGCTGATCGTGGTGCACGGCACTACCTCCGGCTCGCTCGCGGTCTTCGATCGCCTGGGTGGCGCTTCGCTCGGGCAGTTCGACTTCGGCGAGACGTTCGCGTTCGGCGGCGCTGCGGCGGGCGTCTTCGCGCCCGGCGGCGAGCAGGTCTTCGCCGTCTCTCCGAGCGGCAACCGGCTGCAGGCCTTCACCGAGACGGCGGGCGCGACCTGCGCCGCGTCGGGGAACACGCCGACGCCGGGGTTGCTGCTCCAGGAGAACCTGAACCTGCCGGCCGGCGCCACGGTGACTTTCAGCGCGTCGGCCACCGTGGCCCAGACCTCGGGCACGCTCGTGAACACCGCCTCGGTGACCGCGCCGGCGAACGCCACGAACCCGGCCAACCCGCATCCGGCCGGCGTCTGTCCCGCGGACGCGAGCAACGACTCGTGCACCGACAGCGACCCGATCGGCCTCGCCGCCGACCTCGTCGTCACCAAGACCGCCGGCGCCGCCGCCGCGACGCCGGGCGACAGCCTGACCTTCACCGTGCAGGTGAGCAACCAGGGACCGAACCCGGTCAACAACGTGCAGGTCAGCGACGCCGCCGTCGGCGCCGCCCCGTTCTCGTCGGCGACCTGGACCTGCCAGGGCGCCACCGGCGGGATCTGCCGCACCCCGTCGGGCAACGGCGCCATCGCCCAGACCGTCGACCTGCCCCAGGCCGGCAGCTCGGTCACCTACACGATCGTCGTCACCATCGCACCCGATGCCGCCGGCAGCCCGTGCACCCCGCCCGCCACCGGCAGCTGCGTCGCGAACAGCGCGACCGCCACGCTGCCGAGCCTCTACATCGACCCGACGCCGGGCAATGCCTCGGCGACGGTCGAGGTGCCGCTCGGCCGGCGCGCCGATCTCTCGGTGGTCAAGACCTCGCTCACGCCCAACCCGGTGGCGGGCGGACCGGTCAGCTTCCAGGTCACGGTTCGCAACTGCGGGCCGAGCGACGTGGCCGGCGCGGTGCTCACCGACAGCCTGCCCCCGCAGGTGACGCCGGGCAGCGTCAGCTGGACCTGTGTGGCCAGCGGCGGCAGCTGTTCGGCGGCCGCCGGCACGGGCGACCTCGCGGTGGCCGTCGACCTGGTGGCGGGAGCCCCGGGCAGCTGCGCGGGCGCCGGCGAGGCGGTCTTCACGATCGACGCCACCCTCGAGCCGGACGCCGAGGGGGTGGTCACGAACCTGGCGAGCGTGGCGCCGCCCGCGGGCGTGATCGACTCCACCCAGGGGAACGACTACGCGAGCGCGAACCTCTTCCTCTCCGCCACCGCGGACCTCGCGATCGTCAAGGACGACGGCCGCACCACCGCGATCCCCGGCGAGGTGATCCAGTACACGATCGCCGTCACCAACAACGGGCCCGACAACGTGGTCGGTCTCGCCACGGTGCAGGATCTCTTCCCGCCGCAGCTGCGCAACGTCTCCTGGACCTGCTCGTCCGAGGCGCCGCCGCTCGGCACGCTGACCTTCGCCTCCGAGGTCTTCGGCGTGGCGCCGGTCTCCGGCCTCGGCGGGGCGTCGGCGGTCGCCGTCTCGCCCGAGCCGCAGGGCCGCCATCTCTACGTCGCCGGCGCGGCCGCTGGTGCGGTCGCCGCGTTTTCGCGCGACGGGGCCACCGGGAACCTCTCCTTCCTCGAAACGCTCGCCGACGGCGACCCCCAGGGGAGCCAGACGGTGGACGGCCTCACCGGCGCGGCGGCGCTCGCGCTGAGCCCCGACGGCGAGAGCCTCTACGTGGCGGGAGCGGGGGAGGACGCGGTCGCCGTCTTCGGGCGCAACCCGCTCCTCGGAGCGCTGACCTTCGTCCAGGTGCGCCGGGACGGCGTGGGCGGCGTGGACGGCCTGGCAGGGGCGGCCGCCGTCGCGGTCTCACCCGACGGGCGCCACGTCTACGTCGCCGGACGAGGCGAGAGCGCGATCGCGGTCTTCTCGCGCGACGCGGCGGCGAGCGGCTCGCTCTCCTTCCGCCAGGTGCTGCGCAACACCGACCCGGGTGTCTCCGGGCTCGCGGCGGTCAGCGGCCTCGCCCTCTCGCCCGACGGCCGTCATCTCTACGCCGTCGGCGCCACCCCCGGCTCGATCGCGGTCTTCTCGCGCGACGCGAGCGCCGCCAGCCCCGGCTTCGGAAACCTCGCCTTCGTCGAGGCGTGCGCGGACGGCGACCGCCAGGGGCCGCTCGCGATCGCCCGGCTC
>JAHDVN010000016.1:15332-23281 GCA_023384635.1 Thermoanaerobaculia bacterium | reverse complement strand
GAGGGCGGCGAGCCGGGAGCCATGAGGCGCCCCCCGCGCCGGCCCGAGGAGGGGATCTTCGACCGCCTGATGGTGCAGCAGACGCTGGTGTCCGGCCTCGTGATGGGCGGGCTCGCCTTCGGCCTCTGGGTCTTCCTGCTCGGCGCCGGCGCCGACGAGACCGGCGCCCGCAACCTGCTGCTCCTGCTCATGGTCCTGCTCCAGAACGTGCACGTCTTCAGCTGCCGCTCCGAGCGCGTCTCGGCCTTCCGCGTGCCGCTCGCCCGCAACCGCATCCTGGTCGCCGGCGTGCTGGGGGCCCAGGGCCTCCACCTGCTCGCGATGCACCTGCCGTTCCTGCAGAACCTGCTGCGCACCTCGGCAGTGTCGCTCCGCGAGTGGGCCCTCCTGCTCGCGCTCGCCCTGCCGATGCTGCTCGCCATGGAGCTCTTCAAGCTCCTCCGCGCCCGGCGCGAGGCACGGGCCGCGGCCTGAGGGGCGGCGCCCCGTCGGCGCGCGCGTGGGCGCGGCGCCAGCCCCCGCGCTCAGCGGCCGAAGCGCAGGTCGAAGGTGAGGAGGTAGTCGCAGGCGACCGGTTCGCCGTCGCGGCGCGCCGGGGCGAAGCGCCAGTCGCGCATCGCGTCGGCGACCGCGAGCGTGACCGTCTCGAGCGGCCCGGCCCGGCGGATCCGGGGCCACGAAACCGCCCCGTCGGCGCCGATCGCGACCTCGATCTCGACCCGCGCCGGCTGCCGCAGCCTCCGCGCCCCCTCCGGCACGCGGGGTTGCCCCGCCCGGAGCTTCTCCGGTGGTGTCGCGCCCGGGAGCTCGCCGCAGCCGGGCAGTTCGGGCTCCGCCCGGGCTCCGTCGCGGAGGCGGTGACCCCCGAGGAGACGCCCCGCGCTGCCGAACTCCTCGAGATCCCAGCGCTCGAGGCGCGGATCGAGCTGCTGCGCGAGCTGCCAGTCCCAGACCGCCGCGCTCTCCTCGCCCAGCCCCGCCGATCCGACCGCCCGGGCCATCACGAACATCGCCACCGCCGACCCCGCCGTCTTCCCCGGCGCCAGATACCGCGCCAGGTCGTCGAGCCCGCCCTGCGCCAGCGCCCGGCCCTCCGCCCACCGCCCCGCCCGCAGCTCCGCGACGGCGCCCTGCAGCTGCGCCGTCCAGGCCCCGGCGTCGCGCCCGGCCCACGAGGGCGCGGCCGCGGCGAGAAACCCCGCGAGCGACGCGAGAAGGACGATCCCTCGCCTGCGGCCTCGACCCGCGCGAGCCGCGGAGTGAGCGCGCGCACGCCGTGCCCCGCTCCGCTCTCCCGGGGATGAGCACACCGCTTCACTCGCGGGCATCTGACGATGGCGCCGGTGTTTCGGTGAAGAGGCCCTCGACGGCCTCTCGCAGGGTCGCCAGGGGGACCATCGGGCGAGCCGGGCAGAAGACGCAGGAGCCGCGCAGATCTCCCTCCAGCAGTTGGCGCCGGAGCTCTCTCGCCGCGGCGGACTCGAAGATCTCGGTCGCCGTGTCGCGGTGGACGTTCCCCCAGACCGTGCGCACGAAGCAACAGGGATTGACGTCCCCGTTGTACTGGATGAACGCGTTCAGCCAGGGATCGAGGCAGTGCCTGGTCTCTCCCTGGCTCATCCCGCGACCCCGCTCTCGCGCGCCAGCGCGGCGCCCCGGGCCCGCAGGACCTCCGCGAAGCCCGCCTGGAACTCGAACTTCCGCCCGTGCCGCTTCGCCAATGCCTCCGCTTCCTCCACCAGGCGCGCGCAGTCGCGGAACTCCTCGTCCGGGAGGCTGGTGATGCACGCCACCTGTTGGTTGTGCGCCTTCGGCAGCAACTGGCCGAGGCTGAAGCGGGCGACCCCCAGGGCCAGGCCGGAGGCGACCCAGGGGACCAGCGTCCGGCAGCTCATGGTGTTCAGGACGCAGTGCCAGGTCAGGTCCTTCGCCCGGCCGGTGCGCGCGATCGCCAGACCCTGGAGCTCGACCATGTTCTGGAGCAGCACCGCTACGCTTCCCGTTCGCGTCTTCCGGAACACGTCGCTGTCCGTGGTGTCGCACGACACGTACAGGTCGTCCACCGAGAGGAGGACCTCGAGCTCGCTCGGCGTGAGCCGGCGCGCCAGGTTCGTGACCATGGCGGTGCGCAGACCCGCGCCCTGCAGGCTCGCCAGATGCCGCTCCCAGCCGGGGACGAAGGTCGTCTCCCCCTCGCCGTAGAAGGACACGGCTTTCACCCCGCGCTCGACGAGGAGCGCGATCACCCCGTCGAAGCTCGAGAAGTCGAAGTCCGAGCCGACGTACCCCGGCGCGCTCACCTCGCAGTAGACGCAGCGCAGATTGCACCGGCCCGTCGTCGAGAGGTGGACGGCGTCCGTCCGTGGACTCGTCAGCAGCCGCTCCGGGATCATCTCCACCCCGCACCCTCCTCGCCGCGCGCTCCGCGACCCCTCACTCTTCCCCCCGCAGGCAACCGCGGGCGAGGGTGAGGGCGGTCACGGCGCGCATCCCCATCCACACCACCACCGCCGCGCCCTCGCCGAGCACCGGCGGGCAGCCGGAGGGGGGCGCCGCCGCCCCTGGGGCCGGCGGGGCCGTCGCCGCCAGCAGAGCCAACGTCACGACGCTCGCGCCCACCCGTCGCGCCTCCGTTCCGCTCCGCTCTCCCGGCGGAGCCTACGCCACGATGCCATGCGCCTGCAGGGCGCTCTCGAAGGCCCCGGCGACGCGCTTCGCTCCGTTGCGGTCGGGGTGGATCTCGTCCTTCCAGTCGCCCTGGACCAGGTTCCGGGTCTCCACCCGCACCAGCCGGCCGACGCCGCGGGGCTCGCTCGCGACCTGGTCGATGGCGGTCGCGAAGGCGTCGATCAGGAGCCGGATCACCTCGCCCTGCAGCGGCTGCGGGATCCCGCGCCGCTCGAAGTGCGGCTTCACCCACGGGCCGGCGACCTTGATGAAGCCCGCGAGCTCCGCCCCCTGGTCCGAGGGGACGACGTAGTCGTACGAGTTCACGAAGACCTTGGCGTTCTGCCCGGCGTCCCCGAGCAGGTCGAGCAGCTCCCGGTAGCAGTCCTGGATCTGCCGCAGCCGCCGCTCGAAGCGCGAGAACTGGACGAGGTCCTGCACCTGGGCACCCGGCGCGAACTCCCGCAGCAGCGGCAGCAGGTCCGGCCCGATGATGTCGTTGCCGCCGCCGGAGAAGAGCAGCGCGTCGAGCGGCCAGCGCTCGAAGTAGCCACGGAGCTTCGCCCGCTGCGCCCCGGAGAGGATCGAGAGCACCTCGTCCCCGGCCCTCTCCAGCCGCAGCAGGCACCACGGCCGCTGATCCTTCGGAAGCGCCGTGTCCTTCGGATCGTCCAGCCGCCCGACGACGTCCGAGTACGAGAACCACGAATCGCCCTCCGAGATCACCACCGGCCACGACGGATGCTCCCGCCGCGCTCTCTCGAAGTCGCCGATCAGGGGTCGACGGTAGGCACTCGCCATGCTCCCCCTCCTCTCGCCGCGGCCGAGCCAGAGCTGCAGACTCCCAGCACTCGAAGAACGGTCAACGGCGCGATTCTAGGCCGCTCGCAGGGCCAGTCAAGGCGGCGGCGCTGTTGCTCGACGCGGTGGCATCAGCCGCAAGCAGGCCTCGGGGGAGCCGCAGGAGCAGGTCGGGTTGAACTGCGAGAGACAGACCGCCCTGTTCATCGGGGTCCTCGCCGGCCCCGACACTCCGCCCGCACGCAGCCTCACATGAGCGTGTTGGTGGCCCCAACGTCCTCGGCCTCGATCTGCCCGCGCCGGCACACTTCACCGGCCCGTCGCGAGAACCCGCCGACAACGAAGGGAACGACCAGGCCGCTCGGGGCTCTACTCTAGGGCCAGGCGCTGAGACAACACCGAACTCGCGTCCCTCGATCCCCAGCCTGCCCTAGCTGCCGGCGCGTAAGTTGCGAATCGAGGCGGCGTCACCGAGGCCCCACTTGTCGTGCGTCGAGATCCACGGGTACTCGATGGGCTGGGTGAAGGGTGCGAACTTCTTCTCAGCTTCAGCAAGCCGCTCAAGTGCGCGGCGGACGCGCTCGTCGGCACCTCCGGCCCGCCTCGGTTGGCTGCGCTCGCTGGTGTTCTTGCTCATGAGTGGCTTGCCCCACGGTAGGCGGCGAAGCTCTTTCGACGAGTCTCGATGCATTTGAATGCCCTCTTCGAGACGAAGCGCTTCGTTCGCGCCCCCAGAGTATACAAGAGCTGCCACCGGCGCGACCGCACGTCCAAGACCTCCACGGTCAGACCACAGGAAGTCGCCTCGCCCGGGTCGATTGCTCGGCCGTGAGCCAGCTTGTGAGCCGGATTCAGAAACGGAGCAATCCGCTTCTTGATCTCAGCAGGATCGTCGCCTGCAAACATGCCACTTCCAAGTGCCTTCACAGCGATATCATCCGCCAGGCCGATCGCCATCCGGTATCCCTGGATCTTCTGTGCCTCGAACCGCCCGAGCTGCTGCAGGTACGGCTCGAGATTGCCCTTCTCTGCCACGCACCTGGTGAACAGGTCCTCGTAGCTCTGGACGATGTCGTAGGCGGGGAGCCACTCGATGCCCTCCCTGTTCGGGATTGGGACCTGGGGATCGACCGGGCCCAACTCCGACGCCGGTCCCATGACGATTCTCTCCGCCCCGAGACAGATCATGGTTGCCGCCGACTTGGCCCGCCCGGGCACCAGAGCCTCGTAGCCTCCGGTTCCGCTGTAGGAGCGGCAGACCTTGATCAACGCCTCGGCTGCCAGCCCATCGCCTCCGGGGGAACTGATCACAAGGGCCAGTCCCCGGCTCAGGTCCATTTCCTGCAGCACACCTTGCAGCATGTCTACATCATCGTGCGTAATGCCGACCGGAGAGTCGAAGCTCGTGAAGAAGGTGACCACCGGCAGACCGATCTCTTGCTCCAAATCGGAGAAGAGGTCCTGCCTGGTCCGATGCGACTGGTTCTCCTCATCGAGGATCTCCTCATACGGGGATCTTTCAGCCATTGCCTCCTCCTCTGGCACCATCGTCAAGTTCGCCCCACTCGTTGCGGCACAGGCGAGCCCGCGGGGCCTCGCTCTCGCGCTCGTATGGCTGCCGCGTCTCTCGGCTCCCCTGAGGAGCGCCCTTGTGGCAGGAGATGAGGACCGCCGAAATCGGCCCTCCCGGTACGGAAGGAACCCGAAGGGCCGATGCGACGGCCCGATCTACGAGGCGCACGGAACCCAGGTCCCGACCGTCGTCCGTTCGCACCAGACGCGCTTCCACCGAAGCGCAATCGCCTCATGCGCCTCGTATGACCGAGGTCGGGATCCCGCTCTTCACCAGCTCACCTTCGATGATCTTGAAGAACTGCATCTGTGTTTCCGGTGGATTATCGAAGAAACCCGCCTCCTCGCCGAGGACGATCGCCACGAGCATCCGGAGCCCCGCCCTGCCATGGCCCTTCGCAAGATGGAGGACCCGGTCCCTCCGCCGGGCTTCCCCGAGCGCCTGATAGCGATACTCGATCATCTTGAGGAAGACCTCGCCATCGGCCTCCAGCTCCGGGTGAAGCGATCTTACCCGCCTGTAGGCGGCCGCTGCCCATTTCGCCGTTCCACCGACGGCTCCTCGTCGTGCGATCCACATCAGAAACCGACCCATCGCTACATTCCTCCCCTAGTCACCGGCCACCGTTCTTGTTTTCAAGAGAGACACTGTCGGCGGCAGACCCGGGCAGTCACCTCGCGAGCTGCTCTTGCGCTCAGGCCCGCCCCCGGCGTGCCGCGATCGGTAGATTCAGTGGTGAGCTAGAACTTCCCGGGGCACCTCTGGGCGGATTCGGCAACCGCCATCCTCCTCATGACGACCTGGCTCTCTACCAGCAACACAGACGGCCTTCCTCCGCAATCAGTCGACCGCCGACCGGGGCGCCTCCCGGTTGCTCTCTGCTCGTATCCGGCGCAACCCTGGGGCCGTTGCTAGTCTGCGGCCGCTCCCAGGGCCGCTGGGCCCGCGGCGATTCGCCGGAAGTCCGACTCGCGGAGGATCCGGATCGACTGCCCCTTCGCGATCAACTCCTCCGCCTTTCGGTGCTTGCTGCTCTTGTCGTGGCCGGCGAGACGGCCCGTGTCTTGGTCGCCCACGACCAGGAGCGTCGTTTCCTTGGTCACTCCGGCATCAACACGACAGCCGGCCCCAGCAGCGAACGAGGTCGCTTCGCGTCGGGGAATGAGCAGCCTCCCCGTGAAGACGACGACCTCGCCGGCAAGTGGCCCGTTCGGACTCCCTTCCATCGCCGGTAAGCCATCGAGCCTCTCGAACGGCTCCTGCGCTCGAACGAGCCACTCCTCCAATCCGAGACCCGAGTCCCGCATCGCCCGCGAGAGAATCTGGCCAGCCGCCCGTGCATCCTCGAGAGCGTCGTGGTGTCTGAACTCGATTCCGAGGGCAGCGGCAAGCGGCGCGAGCCCAAAGCCCCGCTCGCGGAACTGAGACCAACTCCGCCGTGCCACTCTTGCGGTGTCGAGCCACCTACAGGTGGGTGGGTTCCTCCCCAAGCGCTCGGCGCAGAGAAGCAGCGCAGTACGGTCGAAGGGGGTATGGCACACTGCCACCTGGCCTTCGAGTCGCCTCGCGATCTCCTCGAAGGCGGCTCCGCGGTCAGGGGCGTTGGCTACAGTCTCTTCCGAGATCCCATGGATTGCGATGTTCACGGGGTCGAAGAAGTCCTCCGGGTCGACGAGGGTCGCCCATTCATCGATCGGGATCCCGCCGTCGAAGGCGACCAGCCCGACCTGGCAAATGCTCGCGAGGTCCGCGTTGGCGGTTTCCAAGTCGACCGCGACGTACCTGGTCATCGGCACCCCCGAGAACTCTCTACCCCGAACGAGGCGAAGCTCACCCGCTCCTCGCCCGCCTCCTCCATTCTAGGAAGGACAAGGTCGACGTCAACCCGCGAGCCGTCGTCGCGGGTTCGCCCTTAGCGATCTTGATCGTACCGAAGTCCCAGGAACGGGGCCCACCTTCGCCCTCGCTGCCCGAACAGAGAAGAGGAGGCCCCCGGGAGAGTGGGACCCTGAAGAGCCGCAACCGGGTGCGTCGCCTGCGGGGTCCTCGGGGCCGGGGGCGACGTGGCCCTCGAGACACCCGAGAACCTAGCGGACGAACGCCAGGCCGACCTGCTGGTCGACCCTGGGCGGAGATCCGCCACGATCGGGACCAGCGCGGACCTCCTCCTGCAAGCAGCAGGGGAGGACTTGACCCACCCCGGGCCCGGGGCGAAGATTGCCCCAGCAGAGCAACCAGCTTGGGAGGAGAACCATGGTGAGCCACCGCGTTGGCACCAGGAGCGATGCGACTCAACCGGGGCTCGTGCGGCCCGGGAGCGGAGACCGGGCATCCCGCAAGCGGGCGATACTGCCCGGTTTGCCGGTTTTTCTCGCCGGCCTTGCGGCACTCGGCGCGGGTGTCGCCGGCGCCTCGAACGTGGCGATCGAGCCGCCTTCGTACTACCTGCCTGTTCACGATGCGAAGGTCTCCATCACCCGGACCACGCAGTTCTCGGCCCGCTACTCCGAGGTGTCCCGGTTCTACGGGGGCATCGTGAAGCTCCCGCCGCCGGATGGATCAGCCGAAGAGCCCTTGGCTCCCCTCGGCAAGTGCCTGTGGGCGGAGCAGGCGAAGGAAGAGGACGCCAAGTCCGAGCTTGCGCTCGTGCCGCGGCCGGACGCCGCCGTGGGCCCGATTCCCATCTCGACCGCCTCGAGCTCCTGGGTGGACTTCGAGAGCAGCGTGAGCCTGAGCCCCGAAGGCTTCCTCGCCGGAGTCAACGTCGCTTCAGAGGGGCGCGGTCCCCAAGTGATCCAGTCGGTCCTTGCCGCCGCGGGGCGTCTCCTTGCTCTCGGGGTCGGCCTCGGACCGCAGATCTTCACTGAGACTCCCGCGGATCCCGAAACAGCGGCAGCCGCCCGCGAAG
>JAHDVN010000016.1:4487-15322 GCA_023384635.1 Thermoanaerobaculia bacterium | reverse complement strand
TGCTCGCGGCCCCGGTTGCCAATCTGCTCGCCTGCGAGAGGCAGTTCGTCGAACCGACGGTCAAGATCGGTGAGGCCGTCGATCGTTCCTCCAAACAGGGGGCCCTGGGCCCCAACCCCTGTAACCCGTTCCATCCAGACTACGGGAAGCTACCCGATCGCGAGCGTTGGGTTCTGGGGAGCTCGCCCGCAGCCTGCCAGGCTTTTCTCGCGATCAAGCCCGCGGCCGGCGCAGTTGCAGCGGCCTTCTCCGACCTCGATGCCGCCCGGAAGACAGTACCCTCCAGCGACCTCGCAGCCGAGCGCGCGCGCAAGATCGCGATCGAGCGGCTGGTCGAGCGCTACAGCCAAGCCACCGCCGCGCTCGCGGGCCTCCAGAAGTCCCTGGCACAGAGCGTCGCGGAGAAGCTCTCCCTGGCGAAGCTCGCCGGCGTCGCCTCGAAGACCGAGGATCTGCTCCTGCCCCTCGATCGCCTCTGTCCGGCGTCCGAGCTGAGCCCCGCCGCACTGAACGAAGCGGATCGCAAATTGGACCTCGCGGATTGCTCCGGCCCACGGGAGGTGGGTGCGCCCAGCGCCGCCCTCGCCTGCCAATGCGCCCGCGGCTACCTCGCGCAGAAAGGCGCCGCGCTCCTGGCCGACATGGCACCCGCGGTTAGGGCAAGCCTGGCCGCGGGCACGCCTGGCGTTCCGGCGCTGGATCGGAGCGGCAGGCGTCAGTCTTTCCTCTTCCGGCAGCCGGTGCCCATCACCTTCCGGCTCGTCTCGGTCGGGGAAGGCGACAGGCCGAAGCTCGGCGCCGCACAGACCCTTCTCGCTCTCCACCCGCACTCCAAGCCGCGCGGCCTCAGCCTCGAGCTGAAAGCGATGAACAAGGGGTCTGTGGCCCTTTCGTTCTCCTCGCTCGGCGTCCCGAGCACCGTCAAGGTCTCCACCAGCAGCTCGGCCGCCGGCTGGGCGGGGGCCATTGCCGAGGGCACCAAGACCCTCCGTGACGAGTACAAGGCGACGGTCGAGGCCCTGGTCGCCATCCAGGAGAAGCAGCGCGAACTGGACCTCTCGGACCTCTCCGACGAACTCGCGCGCCTCAAGAAGGAGAAGGAGCTCCTCGACCAGAGCATCGCGGTGGAGGTCGCGGAAGGCTCGTACGACAGCCTCGTGAACCGGCAGAAGCTGGAGAACGACCTCGCGCTCCTCGAGAGCCAGCTGAGGCTCAAGATCGCCCAGGAGACGCTCGACCTGCGCGCCGCGACCCAGACGATCGCCGCGGAGCTCGCGCGGGTCCTCCAGGAACTCGAGCTCGTCAAGAAGCGCCTCGAGCTCGCGGAGGCTCAGGCGAGGAAATAGCTGGGGGGCGAACACGTCTCGCCCCGAAAGGAGGACAGGGTGAGCGATAGCGAGGAGTTCAGGGTCTTCTCTCGTCCCGGCGGCGAGGGCATCCTTCGCGTGCGACAGCCCGACGTCGAACGCATTCCGCAAGCCGAGCTCGAGCTGCTGATGGAATCCCAGCTCGCGCCGGGGGATCCGCTTCCTCTCTCGTTCGACGGAAGGCCGTTGCCGCGGATCCTCGCCGAGGGTGACTCGTGGTTCGCGTACCCGAGGAGCTGGCTCCTCCTGGGCGCGGCCTCGAACATCATCCTGCAACTCCATCGACTCGGCGGCTACGACATTACGAGCCTCGCATCGAACGGTGACGAGATCGTCGAGATGATGTCGGGCCGCGCGCGTCAGGAGCTGGTCGAGTGCTTCGCGAGGCAGTCCTTCGGCGCACTGCTCTTTTCCGGCGGTGGCAACGACGTCGTCGGCGAGTACAACATCGACTTCCTGGTGAACCCCAAGGCGTCGGGTGCCTCCGGGAAGGGCCTCATCCACGCGGAGCGCTTCTCGCGCCGCTTGAAGGAGGTCGAGCACGCCTATCTCGACCTGCTCGATCTGATCGCGCGCTTCGCGAAGAACCCGCGGATGCCGATCGTCGCGCACACCTACGACCGACCGATTCCGTCGGGGAAAGGTGCGAAGTTCGTGGCGGGTGCGGTTTCGGTCAAGGCCTGGATCAAGCCGTACCTCGATCCGCTCGGCATTCCGGTTCCCGAACAGCAGGAGATCGTCGAGGAGATGCTGCATCAGTTCGAGCAGATGCTGCTCGGGCTCGAGCAGCGCTTCCCGGGCCGGCTCCACGTGGTCCGCACCCAGCCGACCGTCGACCCGCAAACGGAGTGGAAGGACGAGATCCACCCCACTCCAGCGGGCTTCGAGAAGCTCGCCCGCAAAGTCAAGGCGAAGCTCGACCAGGTCGTCTGAGGCGGCCACCAGCGGAGCGGCTGGTTGGAGCTACCGGGCGAGGTCGATGGGCTCGGGAGCGACCTCGAGCGATTCCACTAGCCCGGCGAGCTCCGTCCGGTCGAGCTCGAGCCTCAGGACGAGCGCCCGCCCGGGTTCCGGCCGCACGCCGAAGACCCGGGCGAACCGGCCGGGCTCCGCCTGGACGCTGATCCCCCGCCGGCCAATACGGAGGACCTCGAAACCGAGGCGCGCCAACTCCTCGGCGGCCTTTCGGAGCCGATCCGGGTGCGGCCTCTCTCCGGGGGCCGGTGCGGGGACGCCGATCGAGGCGCGAACCAGGCTCGTGCTCATCGTGCGTCTAGGATAGTCCCTGGCAGGGCATGCCGCAACGGCAGCGGTGGCTCAGGGTATCCGAGCGAGCGCACCGGCGGCGTCCACGAGCCCCCAGCCGCAAGCCGTATTCGGTTGGCCCGTGGCCGGAAAGCCGAACACGTTGCGGCCTCGGCTGATCGCACGGGCCGAGACCTCGAGGTGGTTCCGCAGGGTGGCCGCGTCGTGTGGCGCGCCCTGGGCTCGTGCTCTCGCGACGAGCAACGCGACCACGCCCGCGACCTGAGGGGTTGCGCTGCTCGTCCCCGAGGCAACGACCCAGCCGTCGTTCTTCTTCGTCTCGTCCGAGGTCGGGAACGGTGATCCCCCGAATCGCCGATCCATGTCGCACCCTGGGGCGCAGGGCATGGCGATGTAGATCCCGTGCGGCGCCTGGCCACAGAGCCCACAGACGTCCGGGACGCGCCGCGGAGGATCCGGGTAGAGGCTCGAGAGGAAGCCGCTCGCGTAGCTGCTCGCCTCGAGCGCGCCCTGCGGATCGGCGTAGATGCCTCCGATCGAGATCACCTCGGGCATCGTGCTCGGCCAGGCGTGGTGACCGTTGCCCGCGGCGAACAGGAAGATCGCACCCTCGGCCACGAGGTCTCGGATCGTGGCCTCGAGGATCGGGAAGGACTGCTCGTGATCCCAGCCCCAGGAGCAGGAGAGGATCCCGTTTCCAGCCTCGAAGGCCTCTTCCAGCGCATCCTGCGGCGGATCGCTCTGCCGATAGACGTAGACATCCGCATCGGGTGCAACCGCGAAGAGGTTCGCGGTGATCGCGGTGCCGTGCCCGTTGGCGTCCTCTCGGGGGTTCATCCCCGGGGTCGTGACGCGGAAGTTCCTGGTCTGGTAATAGGGGTGGTCGGCGAAGCCGCTGTCGATAACGGCCACGCGCACACCCTGGGCGGAGGCGCCGCTCGGGACATTCAACAGCGCCGGAATGCTCTCCGGCGTCATGGCATGGTAGCCAAGAGCCGGCGGCGCGGCGGCCGGCGGCGCGAAGAAGAGCGGCGGCGGGATGAACACGAAGTCGTCGATCGTCTCGGCGATCCTGCCCTTCATCGAAACCGTGAGCGACTCCGCGGGTGCGAGATAGAGGTCACTCGGCGTCGGCTCAGGCGACGAATCGGCGAAGAGCCGCGTCGAGGAGGAGACCGGAAGACGGGGTCGCGACTGGACGATGAACTTCGCCTTCGTGACCTCTTGGACGAGCTCCAGGGGCCCGCGCACGGAGAGCGCGAAACGGCCACGCCGGACGATCGTGAAGCCGAGGCCACGCAGCCGCTCCTCGCTGTGGTCCAAGGACGCCACCGCTGGCCGAAACTCGTCGAGCGCGCGCTCTGAGAGGCGCCCGCGCGCATCCTGAAGGCGATCGCCGGATTGCGTCGTGAGCGCCACCGAGAAGTTGACCTCTCGGGCCAGGTCCTCCACGCGTTTGACGAGCCGCTCTGTGCTCTCCACCGCACGCTGCAGACCGCTATCAGTGAACGACAAGGAGGGTGACACGATCCGCGAGCGCACCAGCGGGGTCGACCTCGAGCCAACGAGGGAAGCCGACTTCGCCGCCGGCGCCCGGCGCGAAGCAGCCGGGCGCCGGGTGTGACCGGCCGCCGCGCGGCTGCTCCCGACGACACGCCTCTCGCCGACTCCGGCTACCGCCTTCTTTGCCGGCTTCTTCGCGACCTTCTTCACCGCCTTCTTCGCCGGTCTCTTGGCGGCTTTCTTCACGGCCCCCTTGCGAACCGGCTTCTTGGCCGCCTTCTTCACTGCCCTCTTCACTGCCTTCTTCACTGCCTTCTTTGCTGCCTTCTTTGCTGGCTTCTTGGCGGCCTTCATCGCTAACTCCTCTCGCTCGGCGAGCGAAACCGACCATCACGGCGAGGAACCGTCAAAGTCTCTTCTATCGCGCGGTTTCGGAAACCTGCAGAATCTCAGAAGGAGAGCGACTACTGCCCGGCGGCCACCTTTCCAAGTGTGTCAACGACAACCTGCCAGAAGAAGCCCCCCTCAAACGCAACGAAGTACCGAAGAAGAGGGCTTCCCCGAAACACACCAAGGCGTTCGCGATACACACTTCGGAAGACGACGGCGGCAATGATCGCCGCGAGGAAGAAGGTCCTCATTGATAGGACCGCTGCTGAGTCACCCATCGACGACTCTACGAGCGTGCGTGCGAGGCAACCGAGAACGACGGCTACATACAACAAGACGACATCCCAGGCTCTCCGCCTCGGCGCGGCCTGGCTTCTCGCCCCCCGTGCGGGCCGAGAAGGAGTCCTGGGAAACGCTCCAACGGGGGGAGGACCCTCTGTGCGGGTCGCGGTCGGTTCCAGCGTCGCTTCCCCACCCTCTTCCAATCGCAAGTCGAACCAGTTCAGAAGTCTCCGGATCATTGAAGTCCACCTCGCTCCATCTTCTGGACCAGTGCCTCCACCTCTTCTCGCAGTTTGGAGAGGCTTCCGCCCGTTCCGTTCGCGATCAGCCATTCCGGCGGGAGCTTCGCCATGCATCGGCGGACAGACTGCCCGCAGGCTGGTTGGGCGGGGTCATCGAAGTCTCTCTGCCACGCTGGCTTGAACTCCGTACTCATGTGCTCCCATGCCCCCTTGTCCACATTCGGATCGATTCCCATCTCCTTGGCACGGAACCGGAGGCAGTCGTCAAGTTCGGCAGCGATACCAATCGCTCGAAAACGACTATCCCTTTGGAACAAGGCCAGTTCAGCAGGGTGCTTAAACCCACTAATGACAAGGCGATCGGCTGGCTCCTGAGCTCTTCTCACTGCGCGCAACACCTCGCGAGCTAGGAAGTCCTCGCCGTGTCGCTGGCGTAACTCATCACCAAGATCCTGAAGCACGCTGACCTCTGAGTCGTTGATTCCCCGAAGCCTGGCGAGACGACGCACTGGCGAGGCGAGCGAGTAGCGCCGGTAGCCCCTCTCGACCAGAAGGTTCGTCACATACGACTTCCCGGATCCGGTTGGGCCTACCACGCCAATGATGTGCCGCGCCTGGGGCGGCGCAACCCAGGGAATGTCCCTGTCCTTGAAGAGTAGCTGCTTGTTACCAGGGAGTTGTCCAAAGTACTTGCTGCCAGGCCTTTTCCTCTCCTCAGCGCCCTCGCCGGACATGCCACTAGGCGGTACGGAAGGAACTGCCTCCTCCGAGGGTAGTGAAAGACCATCGGCCGGATGCACGACCAACTGCGCGATGCGCATTGCGGGATAGAGAGTGATCGGCACGGTTCCGACATTGGCGAGTTCGAGAGTGATGACGCCATGGAAGCTTGGGTTAACCATCGTTGCCGTAGCGATGATCAGTCCAAGCCTCCCCCAGGAAGACCTCCCAACAACATAGGCCATCAACCCGTCTGGCATCCTGACGTACTCAAGCGTGTAGGCTAGAGCGAAACGACCCGGATGGAGAACGAAGGGATGGCCATAGCGGCAGCGCACCAACGGGAAGAGGTCGTCGCCTTCCTCTCCTGATCTTCCTTCCCGTCCAACGGGGTCGATTACGCCGACGCCAAGGTCTCGAGGCACACGAAAATGGGTGCCCAGTCGAAGATCGACGGATGTGCCCGCGAACTGGCACTTGCTCGGGTCGCCATCACCCCACTCAAGTATGGGGGCCACACCCACGACTCCCTCACGGACAAGGTCGCGAAGACCCGTAATCGGCGCGACTTGATCAGACCGGCCCACGCAAAATCCCTCTCGGCATACCCGCCCTACTCCGAAGGCAGTCGTTGCTGTTCCACGAGAAAGCGGCGATGAAGCTGGCTCGCCTCAAGCGCCACCAGGAGGGTCTGGTTCAGGCTTGCTGTCTTTGCTCTGGCCTCTTCCGGCGGAAGCTCGAGGCGGCGCAACTCAAGGAAGTCCTCCCAGCCAGCACAGAGAACCGAAGCGAAGCGCGCCGGCCTCGGGACCCCGTCCGCGAAGTACTGGCACGGGAGTAGCCTGGCCCGGAGGTCCTTCACCAAACCGGGACACTCGCGAGCGAAATCCTCGGGGCGATAGACCCACGGCGTCTCGTTCGCAAGACGAATCGCTTCTAAGCGCTCCTGGATAACAGACGAGAGATTTCCGGAAGCGCCGTTCTCGCCTTCAGAAAGAAGACCCGAAACCGCAGAAGAGGAAATGGTATCGAAGACAATCTGGAGGATGGCCATCAACCGGCACTTCGCTCTATCAACACGGCCCTTAGGCCAGCAATTGAACGGGCGGCCTGGGAAGAAGGCTGTGGGGAGAGGGTCGGCTTCCGCCCGGTCGAGCCAAGCTAGGAGGTTCGGAGCCGAAGCCAGAACAGCCTGCGTGTACCCGAGCTTCCTAAGCTGCCTCAGCATCAGCTGGAGCCTGAAACGCGGAGGCGGATAGTTCCTCGTGTCTTCTGCATCCCAGAGACGCGCTTCCGATAGCGCCGCGGTCGGCTCTCCCTTCACCAGCCAGAAGAACGCGGCTGCCACAGCTGGCCCGGCGACGAGAGTCGCGATCAGATCGGCCGCGATCTCCGCGAGCCAGCGTCTACTGTAGCCAAGGACTTCTTTCCGAATCTCCTCGAAGTGGTCGTCCTTAGACCGCAAGGGGTCGCCCTTTTGCACCTGTGCGCTCAGTTCGACAAGTCTCGTTTCATCAACAGACAAGAAACGGGATTCTCTCTCTGCTTCCGCGTCATCGATCGAGAAAAGAGACACCTCGCTAAGACCGAGAATCTCGTCGGCGAAGTGGCCGAGCTCGTGACTCACCCCGAACGAGTGAAGCAGGACGTTGTCGGCTTCGATCTTGGGGTAGCTGAGTACACCGAGCTTGGCCGGGAGCTCGGCGAGTAGACTCTGGCGCGTGAACCGTGGGGGCTTTCCTGGCTCTGGCGTTACGCCGAAGGCATCGTCTGGAGGAACGACCTGCGCCACTACTTCCTCGAACTGATACGCCCAATCGCTCTGTGGGCGTACGATGATGGCCGTGTCGGGGCGTGCGGTCTGAACAAGGCTCGAGAGAATCGCGGGTATCTCCGTCGTGGATTCATCCTCTCTGGAGCTCTCGATGAATCTCGTGGCCTTTGACAGAGTCACCAACTGCCCGAGGAGCGCATCCAATATGGTCAGTTCCATGCCAACGAGATTCTCAGCTTCAGCTGGCGGCTGGTCGTCGAGAGCCAAGTATCTGCGGGCCCGTATCTCTATCGCCTGCACCTGGTATTCGTGGAGGTAGGTGAGTCTTAGAAGCAGAGTAAGGAGGTGCCGCGATCCCGAGGAAGTGAACGCGCCAAGCGCCAATCTCTCAAGGTGGGCGCGAAGTGAAAGAACCCGCGAAAGCGCGACCTCGGTCTTAAGGTGAACCTCCTCTTCGAGGCGGGCCACCCAAGGACCCGTCACTGGATATCGCGGAAACTGGAGTGGGTGAAGCGGTCCGCGGCGGCGCGAGCGATCTCAGAAAAGAGCTTGATCAGCCGCTTCCTATCCGCATCGGCCAACTCGGCATCGCCCTCCAGCTGCTGGAGCAGCGCTTTCCACGTTTCTCGCGACGCCTTCGAAGCCCGCCCCCCCTGCCTGGGCTCTGAGGCGGTGGCCGATTCAAAGGCCCTCCTCAGGGTCTGGCTCCTCTCCAGTTTGACCAGAGGCGGGAGCGCTCGGACTCTCTCCGGTTGCGACGGGAGACCAGCCGGCGGGTGCAGCACAAGTTCGAGGAGAGTCTTCAGCCTGGATCGAACGCCTCGGGCGGTATCACTGTGGAGCTCAAGGCTCTCGTACCGAAAGGCCAGTGCAGCAGCAAGCGCCGAGGCTTGGTCGAGCAGGGCTCGCGAGGAGTTCACAGAGACTCTGTCCTTGAGATTCTCAGCGATCACAATCCCCTCCTCCTTCCCCGCCCCCGCGCGAAACCCACAGCGCGGGGGTTAGAACCGGGTACACTCGCTTGGATCGATAGCACGATCTCCTCAAGGTGTCAACTCCCAAAGCGCACCTCGGGTGAGAACGGGCGCCGGGAAGTGGGCTAGGTGTCCCCTGCACCCTTCGGCGTTCGAGGGAACCTCGTGAGCTCACTTGTTCCGTTGAACACAATCCTCCTGCACTTAGACCCCGCCCTCCCCCTTCCCGATCGTGATCGTCTCGAGGCCGTGGGAGCCGGGGCCGCGTTCGGCGCGCCAGAGGAGGAAGGAGAAGAGGAGGCCGAGGGAGGCGAGGAGGGTGAAGAGCCACATGCCGGGGGCGTAGCCGGCGGGGTTCTCGGGGCCGGCGGTGAAGCGGTCGTTGAGGAAGCCGATGAACCAGGGGACGAAGGCCATGCCGACCTGCTGGCAGAGGGTCATCAGCGCGTAGGCCGAGCCGAGGCGGCGCTCCTCGACGATGTAGGCGACCGAGGGCCACATCACCGCCGGGATGAGCGAGAAGGCGATGCCGAGGCAGGCCATCACGACGAGCAGCGTCAGCGGGGCCGTGAAGTCGCCGAGGAACGGCAGCCAGACCGAGACGTCGCGGCCCGGCGGCAGGTAGGTGACGGAGAGGAAGAGCGGCAGCAGCAGCAGCGAGCCGAGGGTCATGAAGAGCGAGCGGCGGCCGACCCGGTCGACGAGGTAGCCGAAGAGCGGCGTGGCGACCATGGCCGCGAACGGCAGCATGCTGTTGAGCAGCCCGCCGAGCTCGCGCGAGGCGCCGTGCGCCTCGATGAAGTACTTGATGGCGAAGGCGCGGAAAGGGAAGACCACCGAGTAGAAGACGACGCAGAGCGCCACGATGTACCAGTACGAGGGGCTGAAGCTGTAGAGGCCGCCGCGCTCCAGCTTGTCCACTTGACCGGCGGCGCCGAGCTGATACCGGTTCTCCGCCCGCCCCTCGAGGAACCAGTAGAGGAGCGCGGCGCCGAAAGCGACGCCGGCCATCGCGGTGGCGAGCCAGAGCGGATCCTGCCAGTTGCCGTAGAGCGGGCGCGCCCAGCTCGGCGAGAGGTCGGCCGAGACCGAGCCGAGGCGCGCGATGGTCAGGTTGAGGCCGAAGGCCAGGCTCAGCTCCTTGCCCTTGAACCAGCGCGCCAGCGCCGTGGTCACGGCCACGATCAGCGGCTCCGAGCCGAGGCCGAGGAGGAAACGGCCGACGAGCATGACCGCCAGCTCGCCGGTGGCGGCGGTGACGACCGCGGCCACCACGCAGATCACCGCGAAGAGGGTGATCGAGCGCTTGGTGCCGAAGCGGTCGATGACGTAGCCGCCGGCGAGCAGCACCAGGATCGCGGCCACGCTGTAGACCGTGTAGAGCAGCCCCAGCTGCTGGTCGGAGAAGCCGAGCTTCTCCTTGAGCAGGTCGAAGACCGGCGCCATCGAGTCGTAGATGTAGTAGTTGCCGAACATCGCGAAGCTCACGAAGAGCAGCACGATCCACCGGTAGAACGGCGGCGGCAGCGGGCGCGCCGGGGTCGCCACGGAGTCTGCGGTCATGGGCGGAATCCTCTCGGGAGCATGGGCGTGGGGGAGCCGACCGATCCTAGCGCAGAGACGGAAGCGCCCCGCCGCCACGAGGGGCAGCGGGGCGCGGCGAGAGACGGCGGGAGCGTGCGCTACCGCAGGCCGACCTCGGCGAGGAGGTGGTCCGCCTGCTCGACCTCCGCCCAGGTCCAGAGCAGGTACCGGCTGTCGACCACGATCGAGCGGGTGCGCTCGGTGTCGAAGAGGAGGTCGGAGGCGACGGTGCCGTAGGTGCCGTCGAAGAGGAGGCCGACCAGCTCCCCCTTGGCGTTGAGCGCCGCCGAGCCGGAGTTGCCGCCGGTGGTGTCGACGTCGGCGAGGTAGTTGACCGGGACGTCGCCGAGCTCGGCGTCGAAGTACGGCGTCTCCTTGCCGGCGCGAAGGGCTCGGATCGCCGCCAGCAGCCGCTCCGGGGCGTCGAACTCCCCCTCGCCGGTGTGCTTCTCGACGATTCCCGCGAGGCGCGTCTGCGCGGTGTAGACCATGCCGTCGCGCGGCTCGACCCCCTGCACGCGGCCGAAGGTGACGCGCAGCGTGGAGTTGGCGTCCGGGGCGACGAGTCCGCCGCTGCGGGCGAGCAGCGCCCGCATGTAGACCGGCCGCAGGCGCGAGGCGCGGCCGTCCCGCTCCTTCTCCTGCTCGCGCAGCCCCTCGGCGAACGGATGGAGCGCCACCGCGAGGCCGAGCGCCGGGTCGTCGCTCGCGGCGAGCTCCGCGGCGCTCCGCC
>JAHDVN010000016.1:0-4477 GCA_023384635.1 Thermoanaerobaculia bacterium | reverse complement strand
GAGGCGGGTCGCGGCGTAGTAGCCGTCGAGGTACGCCTCGATCTTCGCCTCGGCCTCGGCCGCCGGCATGCCGGCGGTCCAGCCGAGCGCGGTGTCGAGAGGGGCGATCCGCTGACCCTCCGGCAGCGCCGCCGCCTCGCGGAGCACGTAGCGGAAGAAGGCGCGGTCGAGGCGCGGGTCGTAGGTGCGCTGCATCCGCTCGAGCCCCTCGCGGATGCGGATCCAATTGCGCTCCTGGAACGCCGGGTCGCGCTCGAGGTCCGGCTTCTCGCGCTCCACCGCGAGGCGGTGGATCTGCTCGGCGGCGCCGAGGAGGGACGAGCCCGTGGAGAGCGCCGCGAGCGTGGCGTCGCGCTCGCGCGTGGCGCTCTCCTCGGCCGCGAGCGCGGCGAGGGCCGGCAGGACGGCGCCGAATTCCGCCTGCCGCGCCGGGTCGGCCGCGATCCAGGCCTCGAGCGCGCGCTGCCGCTCGCGCTTCCTGGCGAGCAGTCCGCCCCGCTCGAGCCCTTCGAGCACGCCGCGGTTCTTCGTCAGCCCGTTGTGGAGGCCGCGCCGGCGTCCCTCTCCCTTGATCGCGAGCACGGGCTCGACTTTCGTGACCTCCTCGAGCACCGCCAGCTGCTCCACCGCGCGGCGGATCGAGCGCGGCAGCAGCCAGGTGGCCCGCTCCTCGACCTCGGCATAGGTCTCGTGGCGCTGGGTGCGGCCGGGGTAGCCGGCGACGAAGATCACCTCTCCGGGACTCGCGCCCGCCGGCGAGATCTTGAGCCAGTGCCGCGGCCGGTAGGGGACGTTCTCCGCCGCGTGGGGAGCGGGCTTGCCGTCCGGGCCGACGTAGGCGCGGTAGAAGGAGAAGTCGCCGGTGTGGCGCGGCCACTGCCAGTTGTCGGTCTCGCCCCCGAAGTTGCCGATCCCCTGCGGCGGCGCGTGCACGAGCCGCACGTCCTGGATCTCGAGCTGCGCGATCTCGTACCAGCGCAGGCCCTCGAAGAACGAGGCGACTCGGCAGCGGAGACCCTCCTGCTCGCAGGCGGCGGTGCGCTCCTTGGCGCGGCGGTCGATGAGGTCGTGGCGGGCGCGGTCGGAGAGATCCGGGTCGATGGCGCCGGTGATCGCGTCGGTGACCTCGGTCACCTTCACCGTCACCCAGACCCGCGAGCCGGGGCCGTTCCAGAGCTCCTCGGAGCGGGTGCGCGCCAGGTAGCCGTCCACGATCAGGTTGCGATCGGGGGTGGCGTTGTACTGGAGCGCTCCCTGCACGCAGTGGTGGTTGGTGGCGATCAGCCCCTCGGGAGAGATGAACGAGGCGCTGCAGCCGCCGAGCGAGATCACCGCCCCCATCGGGAAGCCGGTCAAGTCGGTCCAGATGGCGGGGTCGCCGGTGAAGCCGAGCTCGGCGAGGCGCGGCGCGAGGTCGGGGATCTGCTGGGGCATCCACATCCCCTCGTCGGCGACGAGAGGGACGGCGGGCGGGAGGGTCGAGACGAGAGCGGCCGCGAGCGCGGCCAGGGCGAGCTTCCTGACGGGTTGGCGCAAGGGGGACCTCCTCGGGGGGCCTTTCGGGCGGCCGGCACGATTCCACCGGCCTCGACCCTTCATGATCCCCCCGCCCGCCCCCCCGCGGCCCCACCCTCGCGGGTGGGCGCGGGGGGCGTCCGACCCCAAGCGGGCCGCCGTGGCAGAATCGCGAGGGGCTTTCACCATGTATCCCGCCGTCGAAGACCTTCGCCCGCAGCTCGAGCGGATCTGCCGTCGTTTCGGCGTGCGCCGCCTCGAGCTCTTCGGCTCCGCCTCGCGGGGTGGATTCGAGCCCGGACGCAGTGATGTCGACCTGCTCTTCGAGCTCGATCCTCCGCCCGGTATCGCCTACACCGACGCCTTCTTCGGGCTACGCGAGGCGCTCGAGCAACTCTTCGGCGCCCCGGTCGACCTCGTCGCCCTCGGCTCGCTGCGCAATCCCCACTTCCTCGCCGCCATCGCGCCGACCCGGCAGCTGCTCTATGCGGCCTGAGGCGCGCAAGCACCTCTGGGACGCCCGCGAGGCGGGCGCGGCCGCGCGCGAGTTCGCCCGCGACCGGACACTCGACGACTACCTGGGCAACGAGATGCTGCGGGCGGCGATCGAGCGGAAGCTCGAGATCGTCGGCGAGGCGCTCAACCGCCTCTCCCGCTCCGACGCCGAGGTGGCGGAGCGGATCCCCGAGCTGGCGCGCATCGTCGCCTTCGGCAACCTCCTCGCCCACGGCTACAGGGTGGTCGACGACCGGCTCGTCTGGGACATCGTGGAGAGCAAGCTCCCGGCTCTCCTCGGCGCCATCCGAGACCTGCTCGCGGAGGACTGATCCCCCCCACCGCGCCGCGGCCCCACCCTCCCTCGGGGAGAGGAGGGTGGGTGCGCGGGGGGCGAAAGGAGCCAGGCTGCCGGGCTCAGGCGCGCTTGATGACGCGCAGGAGGGCGATGAGGACGATCGCGCCGACCAGGGCGGTGACGAGGGCCCCGAGCAGGCCGCCGGCGGCGATGCCGAGCAGGCGGAAGAGGAAGCCGCCGAGCAGAGCGCCGACGACGCCCACCACGAGGTCGCCCACCAGACCGTAGCTCCCCCCCTTCATGATCATGCCGGCGAGCCAGCCGGCGGCGAGACCGATGAGCAGGAACCAGAGAATGTGCATGACGCGCCCTCCTCCGAGGTGGGGCACTCCGCGGGCCGCCCGGAGACGGGCGCGCCCTCTGACACGGAGTTGCCGGTTGGGCTTCGAGCGTGACCGAATCCGCTTCGCGGCGCAACCCGCTTTCGCCCACCCCACGGGCCGCGGCCGGTAGGATCCGGGAACGATGCCGAAGCAGTACCGCCACGGAGGCCGCGTCAAGGAACCCGCGCAGCCCGGCCCGGGGCCAGCGGGGACGGTCGACGGCCGCGCGCCGCGGTCGCTCGCCCAGCGCTTCTCGGCGCTCGGCAACCTGCGGCCGTTCCTCGCGCTGATCTGGGAGATCCAGCCCGGCCTCGCCGCGGCCACGCTGGCGCTGCGCCTGGCGCGGGCGCTGCTGCCGGTGGCGACGCTCTTCGTCGGCAAGCTGATCATCGACGAGGTGGTGCGGCTCGGGCGGCTCGCGTCGCCGCCGCCGGACCTCGCGGGCTGGCTGGCGAGCGGTCTGGCGCGGCCGCTCCTCGGGCTGCTCCTCTGCGAGCTCGGCCTCGCGGTCCTTTCCGACCTGCTCGGGCGGCTGGTCTCGCTCTTCGAGTCGCTGCTCGCCGAGCGCTTCGCCAACACCGCGAGCGTGCGCCTGATGGAGCACGCGGCGAGCCTCGATCTCGAGGACTTCGAGGACAGCGAGGTGCAGGACCAGCTCGACCGGGCGCGCCGGCAGGCGGCGGGGCGCTCGGGGCTGCTCGGCCAGCTCTTCGGCCAGGCGCAGGACGCCGTGACGATCGTGTCCTTCGCCGCCGGCCTCGTCTTCTACGCCCCGTGGCTGATCGTGCTGCTGCTCGCGGCGGTGATCCCCGCCTTCCTCGGCGAGTCGCACTTCAACGCCCAGGGCTACGACCTCGCCTGGCGCCGCACCCCGGCGCGGCGGGCGCTGGACTACCTGCGCATCACGGGCGCGAGCGTCGAGACCGCCAAGGAGGTGAAGATCTTCGGCCTCGCTCCCTTCCTCGTGGCGCGCTACCGCGAGCTCGCCGACGATCTCTACCTCGCCAACCGCGCCCTCGCGATCCGCCGCGCCGGCTGGGGCGGGCTCTTCACCGCCGCCGGCACCCTCGGCTACTACGGCGCCTACGCCTTCCTCGCCTGGCGCACCGTGACCGGGACGCTCTCGATCGGCGACCTCACCTTTCTCGCCGGCTCGTTCCGGCGCCTGCGCAACCTGCTCGAGGGGCTGCTCATCGGCTTCTCGCAGGTGGCGGGCCAGGCGCTCTACCTCGACGACCTCTTCTCCTTCTTCGACCTGCGCCCGGAGATCGCCTCGCCGCCAGACCCCGTGCCGGTCCCCGCGCCGATCCGCGCGGGCTTCGTCTTCGCGGACGTCGGCTTCCGCTACCCCGGCGCCGAGCGCTGGGCGGTGCGCCACCTCTCGTTCACCTTGCACGCCGGCGAGGTGCTGGCGCTGGTGGGCGAGAACGGGGCGGGGAAGACGACGCTGGTCAAGCTGCTGGCGCGGCTCTACGACCCGGACGAGGGGCGGATCCTGCTCGACGGGCGCGACCTGCGCGACTACGACCTTGCCGCGCTGCGCGACCGCATCGGGGTGATCTTCCAGGACTTCGTGCGCTACCACCTCACCGCGGGCGAGAACATCGCGGTGGGGCGGATCGAGGCGCGCGACGACCGGGCGCGGATCGCCGCCGCGGCCGAGAGCAGCCTCGCCGCGGAGGTGATCGCGCGGCTCCCCGAGGGCTACGAGCAGCTGGGCGTCCGCCGCTTCAAGACCGGCCTCGAGCTCTCCGGCGGCGAGTGGCAGAAGATCGCGATCGCCCGC
>JAHDVN010000441.1 GCA_023384635.1 Thermoanaerobaculia bacterium | reverse complement strand
AGGGGCGCGTCGCGACGCGCCCCTACGGGTGCCTGGGCCGTGCGGTGCCTTCGTAGCGGCCGGCCCCCGCGCCGGCCGGCCGTTGTGGCGCCTGCCCCCCCTCGATGGCCCCTCCCCTCGCTTCCCCGCCGGAAAGGCCGGCCGCCAGGGGCGGCGGCCGCCACGGTGACAGCCCCCCTCACGCCGCAGCCGCGGGTGCCGTGGCGTCGTGGATGTTGAGCAGGTGGCCGCGGATGCGGCGGTAGTCGGTGAGCAGGCTGGTGTAGACGATGCTGAAGCCCGGATCCACCGCGCTGTCGGTCATCCGCTGCAGCTGCTCGTCGCGCAGCCGCCGGACCGCCGCCGTGATCCCCTCGCTCGTGGCGCGGGCGGCGGTGTTGGCCAGCCGGCCGCGCTTCGCGTAGGCCTCCTGCACCCGGCGGTGGAAGTCCGTCACGCTGTCGTGCAGGGCGAGCAGCCCCAGCCGCTGCTCGCCCGGGATCTCGAGCTGTCGGTCGCGCAGCTTCAGGTAGCCGCGCAGGATGTTCGCGAGCCGGTCGCCGATCGACTCGAACTCGTGGGCGAGGCGCAGATGCTGCCGCCCCTCCTCCGCCACCCCGTGCGGGACGTTGGCGTCGAGCACCTCGGTGAGGAAGGTGATGATCTCGCGCTGGATGTTGTCGAGCACCTGCTCGCGGTGGAAGACCTTCCGGATCAGCTCCTCGTCTCTGAGGTTGCCGAAGGCGAGGTCCCGGATCCAGGCCAGCATCTTCGCCGTCGCGTCGGCCATGCGCACCACCTCGCCCCGGCTCTGCTCGATCCCGAGCACCGGCGACTCCACCGAGCGCGAGTCGAGGTGGCGCAGGCGCGGGATCTCGTCGTACTCGCGATCGGGCACCAGCCGCTCGAGGAAGCGCGAGTAGGCGCGCAGGAAGGGGAGGAAGACGAGCGTGTTGGCGACGTTGAAGCCGGTGTGGGTGAGGGCGATCCCGGCGGTGACGATCAACGCGAACTTCTCGGGCTCCCCCATCCCCGCCAGGGTGAGGCCGATCGGGTTCACCCCCTCGATCTCCGCCACCGCCCAGCCCACGAGGCGGATGTAGGCGCCGAAGACGGCTGTGATCCAGGCCACGCCGATGACGTTGAAGAGGACGTGGGCGTAGGCGGCCCGCTTCGCGGACGTGGTGGCGCCGATCGAGGCGAGAAGGACGGTGATCGTGGTGCCGATGTTCTCGCCGAGCACCAGCGCCGCCGCGGTCTGGAACGGGATCACTCCCGTCGAGGCGAGGCCGATGGTGATGCCGAGGGTGGCGCTGCTCGACTGCACCAGGAGCGTGAGCACGCAGCCCACGAGCACGCACTTGAGGACGCCCAGGTAACTGTCCGCGGTGAACCAGGCGAACGCCTCGACGAAGGCGGGCATCTCGCGCATCGGCGCGAAGCCGTCCTTCATCAGCTCGAGGCCGAAGAAGATCATCCCCAGGCCCATCGCGGCCATCGCCACGAAGCGGGGCCGGTCGCGCCGCGCGAAGATGTAGACGAGGGCCGCGACGCCCAGCATCGGCAGCCCGTAGTCGCCCAGCTTGAGGACCAGGATCCAGCCGGTGATCGTGGTGCCGATGTTCGCCCCGAACATCACGCCGATCGCCTGCTGCAGCTGCATCAGCCCGGCGTTGACGAGGCCGACCACGATCACGGTCGTCACCGAGGAGGACTGCACCAGCACCGTCACCGCGGTGCCGGTGCCGGTGGCCATCAGGCGGTTGGAGGTGACCAGGCTGATCATCCGGCGCAGCGAGCCGCCGGCGACCGTCTGGATCCCCTCGGACATGTACTTCATGCCGAGCATGAAGATGCCGAGGCCGCCGACGACGGCCATCGCCATGGCGAGCGCCTGGTTCACCGGCTCCCCTCTCCGGCCGGGGACGAGGCGAGCTCGGCGGCTTCGGCGCGACGAAGGGAAGGGAGGCCGCTGTCGAGGCGATTCGGCATGACGAACCCGGCCCCCGGACTCTACCCGATGGTCTCCGACCGCCCAACCCTCGAAATGGCGGGTCGAAGTCGCCGCGGCCGGGCTATCCTTGCCGCATCCCGATGTCGCACACGCGCTCCCGCTGGCTCGGCTCGCCGCTCTCGCCTCCCGCGAGGCGCCCGCTCTCGCTCGTGCCGAGCCTGACCGAGGCCGTCTTCCGCCTCGGGGCCGGCGACCGGCTCGTCGGGCGCACGCAGTTCTGCCTCCGGCCGACCGGACGGGTCGACGGGATCCCCGCCGTCGGCGGCACGAAGGACCCGGACCTGGAGCGCATCGCCGCCCTGGCGCCGGATCTCGTGCTCGCGAACCGGGAGGAGAACACCCGCGCCCGCGTGGAGCGCATCGCCGAGCGGACGCCGGTCCTGCTCACCGATCCTCTCTCCCCGGCCGATGTCCCGGGCCTCTGGCGCGAGCTGGGGCTGGCTCTCGGATGCGAGGCGCGGGCCGAGGCGCTCGCCGCCGAGGTCGAGGACGCCCTGGCGATCACGCGCCCGGAACCGGGCGCCCCCGCGCCGCGCTTCGTCTGCTGGATCTGGAAGGACCCCTGGATGGCGGCGGGACCGGAGACCTACCTCTCGGAGCTGCTCTGCCACGCCGGCCTCGAGAACGCCGTGCCGGCCGCCAGGGCCCGCTACCCGCGCATCTCCCCCGCCGAGGCGCTGGCGCTCGGCGCCGACCTCCACCTCTTCGCGAGCGAGCCG
>JAHDVN010000015.1 GCA_023384635.1 Thermoanaerobaculia bacterium | reverse complement strand
GCACGATGTTCTCGATCATCACGACCGAACCGTCGACGATCAGGCCGAAGTCGATCGCGCCCAAGCTCATCAGGTTGCCCGAGATCCCGAGCTCCTTCATGGCGATGAACGCCGCGAGCATCGACAGCGGGATCGCCGAAGCGACGATCAGGCCGCCGCGCAGGTTGCCGAGGAGGAGCAGCAGCACGACGATGACGAGGAGACCGCCCTCCGACAGGTTCTTCGCCACGGTTCGGATCGTCCGCCGGATCAGGTCGGTGCGGTCGTAGAAGGTGTCGATCGTGACCCCGGCGGGCAGCGTCTCCTGGATCTCGAGGATCTTCTCTTTCACCCGGTCGACAACCACACGCGAGTTCTCGCCCATCAACATCATGACGATCCCGACGACCGCCTCGCCTCGGCCGTCGCGAGTCACCGCGCCTTGGCGGATCATCGGAGCCAGCTCGACCGCGGCGACGTCGGCGATCGTCACGGGCGTACCCGCCGCGTCGTGCGCGAGCACCACCGAGCGGGTATCAGCGAAGTCGTCGAGCAACGCCTCGCCGCGAATCAGGTACTGCTCGCCCTGGTGCTCGATGTAGCCGCCGCCGACCGACCGGTTGCTCGCCCGGAGAGCGTCGAGGATGTCCCCGACCGCCAGGCCGTGTGCCGTCAGGCGCTCGGCGTCGAGCGTCACCTGGTAGGTCTTGAGCTGGCCGCCGAACGAATTGACTTCGACGATGCCCGGCACCGACCGGAGCTGGTAGTTGACGTTCCAGTCCAGAATGGTGCGCAGCTCCATCGGCGTGTAGCAGTTGTCCGTATCGGGACCCTCGTCAGGGCAGGGCGACTCGGCCTTGACCTCGAACTGGTAGATCTCGCCGAGGCCGGTCGAGATCGGACCCATCTCCGGTTCGCCGTAGCCCTCGGCGATCGCCTCGCGCGCCTCGGTGAGCCGCTCGCCGACGAGCTGGCGGCCCCAGTAGATGTCGGTTCCCTCCTCGAACACGATGGTGACCAAGGAGAGGCCGAACTTCGAGACCGAGCGGATCTCCTCGACCTTCGGCAGGCCACTCATCGCGGTCTCGACCGGGAAGGTGACGAAGCGCTCCACTTCCTCGGGCGCGAGACCCGGGCTGTTGGTCAGAACCTGGACCTGAACGTTGGTGACGTCGGGCACCGCGTCGATCGGCAGCCCGAGGACGGAGTACACCCCGGCCGCGGCCACCAGCAGCCAGAGCGCGACCACGAGAAGGCGGTTGTCGAGCGAGAAGTCGATGATGCGTTTGATCATGGCGACCTCAGTGACCGTGTCCGCCGCCCAGCTCTTCGCGGGCGAGCTCCGACTTGACGAAGAAGGCGCCTTCGACGACGACCGGCTCACCGGCGGCGACACCTTCGAGCACCTCGACGAACCCCTCGCCGCGGCGGCCGAGCCTCACCGTGCGAGGCTCGAAGCGACCTTCGCCAAGGGCCACGAAGACGATCGACCGATCGCCGTCTCGTTGCACTGCTGCCGCGGGGACGGCGATCACTTCGACGGCGCCCGGCGCGTCGGCGGAGGCGTGGGGATCGAGAATGTGGACCCGCGCGAACATACCCGGCCGCAGGCGCCCTTCCGGGTTCGGCACCTCGATCCGCGCCCGCGCGGTTCGCGTATCGCTCTGGATACTGCTGCCGAGATGGACCACTTCGCCCGTGAAGGAGGTGCCGGGATAGGTATCGACCTCCACCGTGACCCCGTCGCCCAGGTGAACCCGGGCGAGATCGCGCTCGTAGACGTCGATCCAGACCCAGACGCGTGACAGGTCCGCGACCTGGAAGAGCTGACTCTGCGGCTCGACCATCTCGCCGCGCGTGACGTGCTTGGCGACGATGGTGCCGGCGAACGGCGCCCGCACCTCGTGGATCGAGACGCGTGGCTGGTCGTAGCCGAGCTGCGCCACGTCGTCGTTCGAGATGCCGAGCAGATGCAGCCGCTCCTCGGCGCCGCGCAGGGCCGCGTCCGCCTCGCGAGAGGCGGCGCGAGCACTCAGCATTTCCTGCTCCGACGAGACCCGCTCACGGTAGAGACGCTCCTCGCGCTCGAGTGTCTCTCGCGCGAGCTCGGCGCGCGCGCGGCTTTGCAAATAGTCTCCGACGGACTGCCCCAGCTCGATCGAGTCGATGCGCGCCAGCACCTGCCCGGCGCGCACGGCCTCCCCGAGCTCGACGGGCACACTTTCGACGCGCCCGCCGACGCGGGGGCTCACGTGCGCGAAGCGGCGCTCATCGAAGTCCACCGAGCCGGTCGTCTCGAGCTCGGCGCGGAGCCGCCGAGACTCCGCCGGGGCGGTAACGATGCCAGCCGTGGCGACGGCCTCGGCCGACAGCTCGATCGCCTCACCCTCTTCGTGGCCCTCCTCTTCGTGGCCCTCCTCCCCGTGCACCGCCTCTTCGGGCGCGTGATTCTCCTCGCCGGCCTTATCGGCGTCTCGAGTCGGGGCGGGCGACGGGCTCGGCTTGCCGCAGGCGACGAGCGCCAGGCCGAACAGCAGCGAAAGCAAGGCGGGTCTGAATCGAGTCAAGGCGGTCATCGGGTGGTCTCCGCAGAGCTGGAAGGATCGGAAGTCGGGGGGACGGTAGTGGTGCCGGTGGCGAGTTCGAGCTCGATCTGCGCCAGCCAGGCGTCAGCGGCGGCTTCGATCAGCTCGCGGCGGCTGTCGATCAGCTCGCGCCGGAATACCAGGACCTCGCTGCCGCGCAGCTTCCCGGCCGCTAGACCGCGCTGGACCAGGTCGAGGTTCTCTTCGAGCGTTCCGGCGACTGTCTGGAGAAAGACCGCGAGAGCCCGGGAAGTCGCCTCGGCCCGACTCCACGCGGCGGTGACTTCGCGGCGAACGGCGAGCTCGGCCGACGCGAGTCGGGCGGACAAGACATCAGCCTCCGCACGAGCGGTGGCGATGCCGCCCTGGTTACGCTGGAAGAGGGGGACCGCGAATCCAGCGCGGACGGTGTCGAGGTCTTCGCGATCGGCCTCGCGGCCTGTTGCCAAGCCGATCACCAGGTTCGGAGTCGCCAACGAGCGCTCGAGGCGAATACGGGCGGTCGCCGCCTCGACCTCGGCGCGCAGGGCGAGCAGGTCGCTTCGCTGGTCGAGCGCGAGGCGCTCGAGCTCCGCGAGCGCCGCTGGCGCTGGCCAGGCATCCGGGAGCCTCCCGGCCGCGGCCGGGAGGTCCGACACGGGGAGCGCCACGACCTCGGCCAGGGACGCACGAGCCGCCGCTTCGTCGGCGAGGGCGAGGGCCACGCGACGTGCCGCGCGACCTTCCGCGGCGCGCGTGACGTTGAGGTCTATCAGCGTGCCGGCGCCGGCATCGAATCGACGCTGCTCGAAGGCCGCGAGCTCCGTGGCGACCTCGCGCTCGAACGCGGCGAGTGCCGCGAGCTCGCGAGCACGCAACACCGCTGCGAAGGCCGATGTCACTCCCGCCGCCAGCTCCTGGCGCGATCGGGTGAAGGCTGCGCGTGCCGCCTCGGCGGCGGCATTCGCGGCCGCCACCCGCTTGCCGCGCTGGCCCGCGATCTCGATCTCCTGCGAGAGGGCGATCTCGCGGTCGGAGGTGCGCGCGGCGCCGTCGTCCCGCGAGGCGCGCTCGGTTTCGAGAACGGGGTTGAAGGGGTAGGTGCGGGCGCCGAGGAGGGCGCCCTCCGCGAGCGCGACGCGCGCGGCGCTCTCGCGAAGGAGGGGACTGCGCTCGAGGGCCAGCGCCAGGGCCTGCTCGAGCGTGATCGCGTCGGCGCCTTTCGGCGGCGGAGCGGGAGGCTGCGCGGGGAGCGGCGCCGGCAGCGACACCGCCAGCGACACCGCCAGCGATGCCGCCATCGAGATGGGGGCGAAGAGGCCCGCGGTAAGGCGCCGGCAGGCCCGGCGCGGGGCGGCGGCTGGAATCAAGGTGCTATCTCCGGAGAGGGCCGCGCGCGCGGCCGGGGCATGCGCGCGGCGCTGCCGGCAGGGGCGAGGGCTCAGCGCACGGCGCCGACACCCCGGCCTGGGGAGACCCCCGGGCCCCTGCGGGTCGCTGGCCGGAGATCAGGTGCGGGGAGGGCGCCGGGTGCCGGGGAGATCGACGTCGAGCGGGCGGGGCGCGAGCCGCGCGGGATCGAGATCCCGGGTGGGCGCGCCCGTGAGCCGGACGGCCAGGGAGAGGACGCCCGTGACCTGCGCGCAGCAGGAGCAGAGATGGAACGATCCGTTGCAGCCGTGCTCCGCCCCGGGGGCCCCGTGCCCGTGTCCGGTGCCCGCCGCGTGCGCCGCATGGCCGAAGCCGACGAGGTGCACCGCGTTCTCGATCGCCTCGCCCGCGCCCGGGAAGAGCGCGAGCAGAAGCACGATCGCGGCGAGAGTGCGGACCCAGCTCACGGCGCGGATGTTAGCAGGCGCTCCCCCAGTGGCGGTCCCCACGGCTCGGATAGGATCCCGCCGGGAGCTGTCCCTCCGCGGTAGACCCCGGCGTGAGCCGGCGCGGACGGCTCCCGAATGGCGAGTACCTTCTGCTTCACCACTCGGATCCCAGTACCGGGCAGCGCCCGGCAGATCAGGAGAGCCACGACATGAGCGAGCGCCAGATCTTCGTGACCTCGGAGGACCGCAAGCGGCTGGAGGCGCTCCTCGACGCCCCCGGCGCCGCCCTCGACCGCGAGGACATGCGCGACCTGGCGCGCGAGCTGCGGCGCGCCACGGTGGTGCCGGCGGTCGAGATCCCGGCCGACGTGATCACGATGAACTCCACCGCGCGCCTGGTCGACCTCGACGACGGCGCGGCCCACCTCTACACCGTGGTCTACCCTCAGGACGCGAATTTCTCCGAGGGGAAGATCTCCGTCCTCGCCCCGGTGGGAGCCGCGATGCTCGGCTACCGTGTCGGCGACGAGATCGAGTGGATGGTCCCGGCCGGCCTGCGGCGCCTGCGCGTCGAGGAGGTCGTCTACCAGCCAGAGGCGGCGGGCGACTTCACGCGGTAGTGCCCCCGAGGCGGGGCGCGGCCTGCGCACCGCGCCCCCCCGCCCGCCGCTCGCGGGCCCGCCGGTCCGCGGGCGCCGCTACGTCTTCAGGGTCGCCATGTCGATCACGAAGCGGTACTTCACGTCGCTCTTGAGCAGCCGTTCGTAGGCCTCGTTGATCTTCGTGATCGGGATCCGCTCGACGTCGGCCGTGATCCCGTGCTCGCCGCAGAAGTCGAGCATCTCCTGCGTCTCGGGGATGCCGCCGATGAGCGATCCCGAGAGGCGCTTGCGGCCGAAGATCAGCCCGAAGGCGCTGACCGGCAGCGGCGTCTCGGGCGCTCCGACCATGGTCAGCGTGCCGTGGCGCTTCAGCAGGTCGAGGTACGGGTTGAGCTCGTGGACTGCCGAGACGGTGTCGAGGATGAAGTCGAAGCTCCCGCCGTGCTTCTGCATCTCGGCGGCGTCGCGGGAGATCACCACCTCGTGCGCGCCGAGGCGGACGGCGTCCTCGACCTTGCCGGGAGAGGTGGTGAACACCACCACGCGCGCGCCGAAGGCGTTGGCGAGCTTGACCGCCATGTGACCGAGGCCGCCGAGGCCGACGACGCCGACCTTCTGCCCGGCCCGCACCCCCCAGTGGCGCAGCGGCGAGTAGGTGGTGATGCCGGCGCAGAGCAGCGGCGCGGCGCCCGCGAGGTCGAGGCCGCCCGGCACGCGAAGCACGCAGGCCTCGTCGACGACCAGGCTCTCCGCGTAGCCGCCGTAGGTCACGCCCCCGAGGTGCGAGTCGGGCGAGTTGTAGGTGAAGGTGGCGCCGGCGGCGCAGTACTGCTCCTCGCCCTCGTGGCAGGCGGCGCAGCTCCGGCAGGATTCGACCAGGCAGCCTACCGCCGCCAGATCCCCCTCTTTGAAGGTGCGAACGTCCCGGCCGACCGCGACCACGCGGCCGACGATCTCGTGGCCCGGCACGCACGGGTAGACGGTCGGCATGAAGGCGTGCCACTCGTCGCGGACCTGGTGGAGGTCCGAATGGCAGACGCCGCAGAAGAGGACGTCGAGCTGCACGTCCCGCGGCCCCGGAGCGCGGCGGGAGATGGTGAGCGGGCCGAGCGGCGCGCTCGCGCTCGTCGCCCCGTACGCGCGGACGCCGGCCGTCGGCGCCGGGCGGTCGAGCTCGGTGGGCAGGGTCGGGGGGATGGCATCGGACATTTCGGAGCTCCTCGTGGATGGGGACAGGGTAGGTTGGCGCCTTTGATTAGATCATTCGCTGAGGAAGCCCAACCGGATGCCGATCGCGTGTTTCCGCGCGGCCGGTGATCCCGACGTTGACATGTCGGGGCCGCGCTTGGCAGACTCCCGCGATGCTTCGCTCCCGGGTGCGCGCCTGGATCGCCGTCTCGCTGCTTCTCTGCGGCCCCGTTCCGGCCTTCGCAGCGATCGGCATCGGCCTGCACCTGGCGGGTGAGGGGCACCTCGACGACAGGTTCGCGGTCAGCTTCGCGGCCGCGGCGGCGCACGGGCATCACCACGCGTTCGATGCGGCCGAGCACGACCACGCCGCCATCCGCTGCGCGAGGCCGTCAGCAGCCAGCTCGGGTCCCGTTGTGCTGAACAGGACTCTGGCGCTCGTCTGTGCGGTTGCGACGCGGGACGAGTCGCCACCGCTCGGCTTCCCTCCCCGGTCCCGGTCGCCGGAGCTCTTCCAGAGGCACAGCGCGCTGCTCTTGTGAGACGGGTGCGGAGTCCGGGCTCGCCGTGAGCCCGGTCCGTGAACCGTTCCACGAGAGGAGCGCCCATGCGCGCCATTTCCGTCGCCTTCTGCGCGACGATCCTGCTGACCCGCGCCCTGGTCGCCGAGACCGGGCCGCGCATCACCGAATCGGAGTTTCTCCGGGCGCTCGAGAGCGGACACCCCGCTCTCGTCGCCCTCGCGCAGGCGGTCGCCGAGGCCGAGAGCGCGGCGCGAGCGGCGCGTGTGCTCGCCAACCCCGAGCTCGCCGCGAGCCGGGAGACGCCCGGTGAGCTCGAGCAGCTCGACGTCGCCGTCTCCTGGCAGCTGCCGCACCCGAGCCGGCGCCGTCTCGCGGCGGCCGCGGCGGACGCCGAGATCGCCGCGGCGCGAGCCCGCTTCGAGGCGGAGCGCGCAGACCTCGTGCAGCGGATGCGCGAGACGTACGCCCGGTGGGCGACGAGCAGCGCGGCCGCCGGGAGTCTCCGGAGGTGGAGCGGCGAGGTCGAGCGACTCGCCGAGCGCGAACGCGAGCGGGCGGCGAGCGGCGAGGCGTCGGGGCTCGACGCCCGCCGGCTGGCGCTCGCCGCGAGCGAGGTTCGGGGTCAGCTCGCCCGCGCCGAGGCGGAGCGGCTCGAGGCTTTCGCCGCCGCCCGCGCCTGGAAGGTCGATCTGGCTCCGGACGCGATGCCCGAGCTGCCGCCTCTCCGGGAACCCGGCGCCACAGCCGAGGCTCATCCCCGTCTCCGCGCGCTGCGCGCCGAGCTCGAATCCGCCACCGCCGAACGGGACCTCGCTTCCCGGGTGTTCGACATGCCTTCGGTGTCCGCGGGCTGGCAGCGGCAGGAGGCGGCCGGCGAGGTGGCCGACGGAGCGACCCTCGGCCTGATCTGGACCGTTCCCCTGCTCGACCGGCGGCAGGCCGAGCGCGCTCGCGCCCGCGCCCGGGCCGAGGCGGCGAGCGCCCGGCTCGAGCTGGCGACGCGCGAGATCCGATCCTCCCGCGAGGGCGCACTGGCCGCTTACGGAGGACTGAGCGCGGCGGCGGCGGCGGCGAGGACCGCGGCCTCCGAGAGCCCGGCCGTCGTACGTGCGGCGACGGCTGCGTTCCAGGCCGGCGAGACGAGCGTCACCGATCTCCTCGATGCGCTCCGCTCCGCCGCCGAGGCGGAGCTCGCCGCGCTCGATCTGTACGCGGAGGCGCTCGCTGCGCATCGCCGGCTCGAGCTGCTGCTCGGGGCCCCCCTCGGTGACGACGCCGGGAAGCCGACAATCGATCCCACCACTCTTCCACCCGACCCTGCAGGAGACCTGCCATGACCAGAATCCAGACCGCTCGTCTATTCGCACCCGCCATCGCGCTCGCGCTCGTGACCGGAGCACTCGGCTGCGCGCGGCCGGCCGACCAGAAGCCGGACGCCGCGACCGCGGCGCCGACGGCCGCTCCGGCTGCCGAGGCCGCGAGCGCCGCCCCGCAGTACGAGCCCGCCTACCCGGCCGACGTATCGACCGAAGGGCTCACGGAGAAGGACGCGCAGCAGCAGGCCCAGCCGCACGCCCACGACGGGGGCGAAGAGCACAGCCATGCCGAAGACGAGAAGGAAGGCGATCATGGGCATGCGCACTGAGCGGACGAGCACCGGAGCCGAGTCGATCCGGGGCCTCGCGTCCGCGGTCGCGGTCGGCGCCATCCTCCTCGCGCCGGTCGGCTGTGCCCAGGATCACGCCGGCACGGCAGCCGAGGCGGAGAGCTGGCAGGTCACCGCCTGGGGCGAGCGGTACGAGGTCTTTCCGGAGGTCGATCCCCTGATCGCGGGGGCCGCCGCGTCCGCGCACGTGCATGTCACGGTGCTCGACGGGTTCCGCCCGTTGACCGACGGCCGGGTCGCGATCGTGCTGCGGGACGGCGGAGGCGAGCAGATCTTCGAGGCGACGACGGCGGCGCGCCCCGGCATCTTCGACATCGAGGTCGCACCCGCCGCGGCGGGGGAGTACGAGCTCTCCTTTCGCGTCGGCTCGCAGGCCGGCACCGAGGAGATCCGTGGCGGCGCCGTCCGCGTTGGCGGGGCGTCCGATCCCGGAGGAGTCGTGCGCGCGCCGGCGCCGCGCGGCGCCACGGAACCGGGTGAGCCGGTTCCGCTGCTCAAGGAGCAGCAGTGGCATACCGCCTTCGCCACCGACTGGGTGCGCCGTGGCAGCCTCCCCGAGGGAGCCCGGGGTCTCGCGCGCGTCCGCCCGCCGGCGGGCGCCGACGTGACCCTCACGGCGAACCTCGACGGCGTGGTGCAGGCGACGCCCTGGCCCTACCCGGGCCAAGAGGTCGCGGCGGGTGCGGTGCTCTTCCGCATCGTGCCCCGCGCCGCGAGCGAGCAGAGCCTCGCCGGGCTGCGCGCCAGGGTCGCGACGCTGGAGGCCGAGGAGGAGGTGGCCCGCGCCCGCGCCGCCCGGCTCGAGGAGCTCCTCGCCCGGGAGGCGACGAGCCGCAGGGAGGTCGAGGAGGCTCGCGCGCTCGCGACCTCGCTGGCCGCGCGCCTGGCGGCCGCGCGCCGCGATCTCGAGGCCGAGAGCGCCGCGCGCGAGGGACGCGGCTCGCCGGAGGCGTTCGCCGTCCGCGCGCCGTTCGCCGGCCGCGTCGCCTCGGTCGACGCCTCGCCGGGCGCGGCCGTGGGCGCTGGCCAGCCACTCGGCCGCGTGATCCGCTCGGGACCGTCCTGGGTCGAGCTCGACCTCGCTCCCGCGGCGGCCCGGGGCCTCGCCGCCCAGGGTCCGGCGGGCCTCGTCGTCGAGCCGCGCGACGAGCCGCCGATCCGGCTCGCCAGCGACTCCGTGCGCCTGGTCTCGGTCGCACCGGAGGTCCACCCGGCGAGGGGCACGGTCACGGCGCTCCTCGAGGTCGACGCCCCGAGCCTGGTGCTCGGCACGACGCTGCAGGCCGAGGTGCTGCTCGCGGGGGAGCGCGAGGGGATCGTGGTCCCCGCCACCGCCGTCGTCGACGACGGCGGCGTGGCAATCGTCTACCTGCAGCTCTCCGGGGAGCGCTTCGCCCGCCAGGAGGTCGAGGTCGTCGCTCGCCAGGGCGACCGCATCCTCGTCGACGGGCTCGTTGCCGGACAGCGCCTCGTCACCCGCGGCGGCGAGGCGATCCGGCGCGCGAGCCTCATGTCTGCCGGGGCCATCGAAGGCCACGTCCATTGAGGAGGAGCGCGCGATGAACCTCCTCGACCGCCTCATCCGTTTCTCGCTCACCCACCGGCTCCTCGTCCTCTCCGCCGCCGGGCTCCTGCTCGTGTTCGGTGCCATCTGGACGGCGGCGATGCCGGTCGACATCTTCCCCGACCTGTCGGCACCCACCGTCACCGTCGTCACCGAGGCGGGGGGCATGGCGCCCGAGGAGGTCGAGGCGCTGGTCACGTTCCCCATCGAGTCGGCGGTCAACGGCGCGACCGGGATCCGGCGCCTGCGCTCCGTCTCCGGCGACGGCATCTCGGTCGTCTGGGTCGAGTTCGTCTGGGGGACGGACATCTACCAGGCGCGCCAGGTCGTCACGGAACGCCTCCAGCGGGTTGTCCTGCCCGCGCAGGCCGAGCGCCCCGAGCTCGGTCCGATCAGCTCGATCATGGGGGAGATCACCTTCATCGCGCTCACCGGAGAGGGCGTCTCGCCGATGGAGCTCCGCCGGCTGGCCGAGACCGTGGTGCGGCGCAACCTCCTCGCCATTCACGGAGTCTCGCAGGTGGTGCCGATCGGCGGTGACGTGCGCCAGCTTCAGGTGACGGCGCATCCGGAGGCGCTCGCGCAGCACGGGATCGGCCTGGAGGAGGTGATCGCGGCGACGGCGCGGGCGAGCCGCAGCCCCGCCGCCGGCTTCCACGTCGAGGGCGGCCAGGAGTACCTGGTCCGGGGGCTCGGCCGCGCGCGGCATCCGGACGAGGTCGCCTCCACGGTCGTGCGGGCGACGGGAGGCACGCCGATCCGGATCGGCGACCTCGCCACCGTCGCGTGGGGTCCGGAGCCGGCCCGCGGCACGGCGTCCTACAAGACGAAGCCGGCGGTGATCCTCTCGGTGCAGAAGCAGCCGGGTGCCAACACGTTGGAGCTGACCCGCACCATCGACCGGGCGCTCGAGCGCATCGCCACCGCCCTTCCTTCCGGGGTCACGATCGAGAAGGAGAACTTCCGCCAGGCGGACTTCATCGCGGTGGCGATCCGGAACGTCACCGTCGCCATGCGCGATGGCGGCGTCCTCGTCGTCGTCATCCTCTTCCTCTTCCTGGGATCGTGGCGCACGACGCTCATCTCGGCGCTCTCCATTCCGCTCGCTCTCCTGGCCGGACTCCTGGTCGTCTCGCTCTTCGGCGGCTCGATCAACACCATGACGCTGGGGGGGCTCACCATCGCCATCGGCGCCCTGGTCGACGACGCGATCATCGACGTCGAGAACGTCTTCCGGCGATTGCGCCTCGAGCGCGGCAAAGAGGAGGGCCAGAGGCGTCCGCCGCTCGAGGTGGTCTTCCGCGCCTCCTCCGAGGTGCGCAAGGCGATCTTCTTCGCGACCGTGATCATCGGGCTCGTCTTCCTGCCGCTCTTCTTCCTGCCCGGCATCGAGGGGCGGCTGTTGCGGCCGCTCGGCCTCTCGTACGTCGCGGCGCTCGCCGCCTCGCTCCTCGTCTCGCTGACCGTCACGCCGGTCCTCTGCTACCTCCTCCTGCCCGGCTCGAAGTCGCTGGAAGCGCGCGAGCCGGCGCTGCTGCGCTTCCTGCATCGCGCGTACCGGCCGTCGCTCGAGCTGGCGCTCCGGCGGCGTTCGCTGGTGCTGGTCGCCACCGGCGCCACCGTCGTCGCCGCGCTCGCCATCCTGCCGCTCCTCGGCCGGAGCTTCCTGCCGCCGTTCAACGAAGGGTCGCTGACCGTCGCGGTGGTGAGCGCCCCGGGCATTCCCCTCGCCGACAGCGACGCCCTCGGCCGCCAGGTCGAGGCAGCCCTACTCGACTTCCCCGAGGTCGTGTCGACCAGCCGGCGCACCGGCCGCGCGGAGAAGGACGAGCACGTCCAGGGGGTCAACGCCTCGGAGATGGAGGTCGTGCTCGGGCCGCTCGAGCACGGCCGCGACAAGGAGCGACTGCTCGCCGAGATGCGGCGGGCGGTGGCGACGATCCCCGGCGTCAGCGTCTCGTTCGGCCAGCCGATCAGCCACCGGATCGACCACATGATCTCGGGCAGCAAGACGAACCTCGCGGTGAAGGTGTTCGGACCGGACCTCGCGGTCCTGCGCGGCCTCGCGGGCGCCGTCGAGCGCACGCTGCAGACGGTGCCGGGAATCGTCGACCTCTCGAACCAGGAGCAGGCGGCGATTGCCCAGCTCGTGATCGACTTCGACCGCGAGGCGATGGCGCGGCACGGCCTCACCCCGGCCGGCCTCGCCGAGGCGGTCGAGGCGCTGTTCCAGGGCGTGGAAGCCGGCGAGCTGGTCGACGAGGGATTGACCTCTCGCATCGTCGTCCGGCTGCCGGAAGGGCTGCGGGCCTCGCGCGAGCGGCTCGCCGGGTTGCCGGTCACCACCTCCGCGGGGACGGTCCTCGCGCTCGCGGACGTCGCCACCGTGCGCTTCGACCTCGGGCCTTCGATGGTGCGACGCGAGGATGTCCAGCGCGTGGCGATGCTCACCGCGAACGTCGCCGGCCGGGACCTCGCGGGGACGGTCGAGCGGGCCCGCACCGCCGTGGACGCCGGGGTCGACCTGCCGACCGGCTATCTCGTCACCTTCGGCGGCCAGTTCGAGGAGGCGAGCCGCAGCGCCCGCAACCTGGGCCTCATCGCGGTGCTCATCCTGCTCGCGATGTACGGCCTGCTCTACGTCGCCTTCGGCACCCACCGCGAGACGCTGGTGGTGCTCGTCAACCTCCCCCTGGCGCTGATCGGCGGTGTCTTCGCGCTGTCGATCGGCAACGGGGTGCTGTCGGTGGCGACCCTGGTCGGCTTCGTGACGCTGTTCGGCATCGCCACCCGCAACGGCGTGCTCCTCGTCACCCACTATCAGCACCTGATTCGCGAGGAGGGGCTCGACCTCGACGAGGCCGTGCGCCGGGGCTCGGAGGAGCGGCTGGCGCCGATCCTCATGACCGCGCTCACCGCGGGGTTGGCGCTGATCCCTCTCGTCCTCCACGGCAACGAGGCGGGCAACGAGATCCAGAGCCCGATGGCCCAGGTCATCCTCGGCGGGCTCCTGACCTCGACCTTCCTCAACCTGGTCGTCGTGCCCGCGCTCTACGAGCGCTGGGGGGATGGTCGTCGCCCCCCTCCGGAGGAGCTCGCAACTTCGACGACGGAGTGAGCGTCGGCGCGGGGCGGCGCCGAGAGGAGGAGAGGCCGGTCCGGTCATCTGGTCGAGATGGAAGGACCCCGGGGGTCCGATTGGCCGAGCGCCGGAGCTCCGCTTCCCGTGCCCCGCCATGGTACGGTCGGCCGCAAATCAGTCGGTCGGACGCTGTTCGAGCGCGATCAGGGAGGTGAGCCACGGAGGCTCCGCTCCTCGTCGGCCGACACGACGCAGCGGGAGGTCGAGGATGCGGAAGTGGAACGCTCTGGCGGTGGTGCTGGCAATCGGGGTGGCGGCGTGCGGGGGTGGGCAGGAGCCGCCGCCGGTGGACGCGGAGAAGGAGGCGCGGGAGACGATCCGGCGCTCGCGGACGGGGGAGAAGATCCGCGAGACCAAGTCCGGGCTCGACCCCTGCGCGCTGCTGCGCACCGGCGTGGTGGCCGAGGTCTTCGCCGTCGAGCCCGCCGCCCTCACCTTCCGTGCCGGCAGCTCGCGTCACCCGCTCTGCACCGCCCGCTGGCGCAAGCCGGACGCCGACCGCATCGAGGCCGAGGCGCCACAGCGGATGATGGACTACACGAAGCGCCGCATGGAGGCGCAGCAGAAGGGCCAGCCCTTCGACGAGCCGATGCCCGTGCCGCGCGCCGAGAACGAGGTGAGCCTGACGATCGTCGACGAGGCGTTCGCGAGCGAGGCGGCGGCGGTCGCCAGCCTCGAGGAGGTCGTCGGCCGCATGACCCGCGGCGTGACGGTGGAGGTGCGCGGCGAGCAGCACACGGCGCAGGTCGACTACGAGGATTGGATGGAGGGGGTGGGCGACCGCGCGGCGTGGGCACCGAAGCTCTCCCAGCTCTCGGTGGCCGCCCGCGGCGTCGTCTTCCATGTCGGGGTGCAGGCCTCCTCCGACGCCGCCGGGAATCGCAGCCAGGCGATCGAGCTGGCCCGCCGGGTGGCACAGGCGCTCTGACCGCAAGAGGATCCCGGGCGCCCCGGACGCGCCCGCGCCGACCCTCGTCGCGCCGGCCCCTGCGAGGGCCGGATGCGCGCGAAACCCACTGCCGGGGACCAACCGAGCCGCACGGCGAGCCTCCCGATCGAGGCGGAACTCCCGTGAGAAGATCACTCCGGACCGCCTCGCCGTGCGAACTGGCCGATCGACGCTGCTGCTGCTCGCGACGCTCGTCGCCGGGAGCGGACCGTTCGCCGCGTCGGGCAGCGTCTCTCCCTCGCCGTCTCTGGAGTCGTTGCTGGAGGCGGACGGCCGGGATCTGGCGGCCGCGCGCGAGCACCTCCGCGAGGCCGCGGAGCACTCCGCCGCGGGGGACCGGGTCGCCGCCGAGCAGGCCCTGCGCCGCGGCCTCGATCAGATCGGCAGGGAGACGGGCGCGGCGGCTGCCGCCGTGCGGCGCGAGCTGCAGCACGCCCTGGGCGACACGCGCTACGCGCTGGGCCGGGCGGGCGAGGCGGCGCTGGCCTACCGGGCCGCCGCGGATCTGGCCGGGGCGCTCGGCGATCGCGGCGCGGCGGCCGACGGGCTGCTCGGGCTCACCGTCGCGCGGTTCGTCCTCGGCCGGTACGACGAGGCCCTCGAGGCGGCGCTCGACGCGCTCCGGATCGCCGAGGAGGCGCCGCAGCTCCCCTTCCAGGCCTCCCGCGCCTGTCATCTGGCCGGGATGGTCCACCGCAACCTCGGCCGCACCGAGGAGGCACTCTCCTACCTGAGCCGCTCGGTGGCGCTCGCCCGTGCCTCCGGGGTGGCCTCGCAGCTGGTGCGCGCCCTCAACGAGGAGGGCAACGCGCTCCACCTCTCCGGCGACGACGCGGCGGCCATCGCCCGCAAGCAGGAGGCCCTCGAGCTGGCGCGCGCCTCCGGGGACCTTTCGGGAGTCTCCGACTGTCTGAACGACCTCGCCGTGATCGCGACCGGCTCCGGGCGCGACGCCGAGGCGCGGCGCTATCTCGAAGAGGCCCACGAGCTGACCCGGCGGAGCGGGGACGCTCGCGCCCGCGTCATCAGCGCCGCGAACCTCGCCGGGACGCTGGTGGCGGACGGAGAGGCGGCGCGGGCTCGCGCCCTGCTCGACGAGGCGCTGGCGCTCACCGAGAGCCACGACCTGCCGGCCGAGGAGGAGGTCGTGCGCTCCTCGCTCGCGCTGCTCCACGCCGGCGCTGGCCGGCCGGGCGAAGCGTTCGCAGAGCTGCTGCGGGCCTACGAGCTGCGCCAGTCGATCGCGCGGGACGAGGCGGCGCGCCGCGTCGCCGATCTCAACGCGGTCTACGACTCCGAGCGGCGCGAGGCCGAGCTCGAGCTGCTGCGGCGCGACCGAGCGATCCAGGACCTGACCCTGGAGCGGGAGCAGGGCCGCCGGCGCTGGTGGACGGCGGGATTCGCGGTGGCGCTCCTCTTCGCCGTCGGCCTAGGGGCCGGGCTCCGGATGAAGATCCGCTCGGCCCGGGCGCTCGCCGAGGCCAAGCGCCGGGTGGAGGAGCTGGCGCGCACCGATCCCCTGACCGGGCTCGCCAATCGCCGGCACGCCCTGGAGCGGCTCGCGCAGGAGGCGCTCCGCACGGAGCGCGGGGCCGGCCCTTTCGCGCTGGCGCTCGGCGACGTCGACCGGTTCAAGAGCGTCAACGACCGCCACGGCCACGAGTGCGGTGACCGGGTGCTCGCCTCCGTTGCCGGGGTGCTCGCGAAGACCCTGCGCACCCTCGACCTGGCGGCCCGCTGGGGGGGCGAGGAGTTTCTGATGATCCTCCCGGGGACGGGCCGCGACGGAGCGGTGCGCGCCGCGGAGAAGGTGCGGGAGGGGATCGCCGCGAACCCGGTCTCGTGGGAAGAGCAGCGCCTGCAGGTCACCGCCACCTTCGGTGTCGCGGTCTGCGAGGACGGGGACGTCGACGTCTGCCTCCGGCTCGCCGATGCCGCTCTCTACCAGGGCAAGGAAGAGGGGCGGAACCGGGTCGTCGCCGCCCCCTGACCGGAACGTGACACGATGGTTCCGGCAGGGCCCTTCGATCCTGCCGGGCGCTCGGGGCGCCGGAGGCGGCAAGCGGATGTGGATCGGGCTCTTGGTTCTCGCCGGCGTGGCGGTGGCGCTCTACGCCCTGCTCTGGCTGGCGCCCAGGCTCCGGCGGGAGTCGGCGCGCAAGGAGAAGCGGCGGCAGACGGTGGCCCGCGAGCGTGAGCTCGACCTCGAGGCCTGCCGGACCGCGGCGGCGTCGATGGCGGCGAGCTCGATCGCCGACGACAAGCCGGCGAGTCGCCGGCCGGGCGATCCGGTTGTCGCCGAGACCGAGGTCGCGCGCCGGGCGGTCGACAACCGCCGCCGGGCCGCCACTTCGACCTCCTTCGACCCCGATCTTCCGGGGTCGTAGCCGCCTTTCCGGCCGGGCCGGATCTTCAGAGGATCGGTGCGAAGAGAAGGGCGGCGCGCGAGAAAGCGCGCTGCCGGAGAGGGCGTGCGGCAACCTCCTCGCGCGTCACCGGCCGCGAGCGGGCGAAGTCGCGCTCGAACATCGCCGCGACCTCGCCGGCGAAGCGCGGGTCGGCGACGATCGCCGTCACCTCGAAGTTGAGGCGGAAGGAGCGGTTGTCGAGGTTGGCGGTGCCGACGCCGGCGGCCAGATCGTCGACCAGGAACTGCTTGGCGTGCAGGAAACCCCGCTCGTAGCGGTGGACGCGGATCCCCGAGGCGAGGAGCGGATCGAGAAAGGCCCAGGCGGCGGCGTCCACCACGCGGCTGTCGGAGCGGGTGGGGAGGAGCAGGCGCACGTCGACTCCCCTGAGCGCCGCCAGGTTGAGAGCTCCGAGGACCGCGCTGTCGGGCACGAAGTAGGGGGTCGAGATCCAGATCCGGCGCTCGGCCGTGTGGATCGCCTGCTGGAACATCAGGCTCGCGGTCTCGAGGCGATCCGCCGGGCCGCTCGACAGCACCAGCACAGCGTGGTCGCCCCGCGCCGCGACCGGCCATCTCAGCTGCTGCGAGAGCAGGTCGCCGGTGGCCCAGTGCCAGTCTTCCAGGAACGAAAGCTGGAGCCCGAGCGCAGCGGGCCCGGCGATCCGGAGGTGCGTGTCGCGCCAGGGCGCGGTGCGAGGATCGCGGTCCAGGTACTCGTCGCCGACGTTGAGGCCTCCCACCCAGCCCTCCTGCCCGTCGGCGACCACGATCTTGCGATGGTTGCGGAAGTTCAGCTGGAAGCGGTTGCCGGGGCCGCGGGTGGTGCCGAACCGCGCCACCTCCACGCCGGCCGCCGTCAGGCTGCGACCGTAGGAGCGCGGCAGGCCGCTGCTGCCGATCTCGTCGTAGAGGAAGCGGACCTTCACCCCGTCGCGGGCGCGGGCGGCGAGCCGGTCGCGCAGCTCCCGCCCGAGCCGGTCGTCGCGCACGATGTAGTACTGCACGAGAAGGTATTCGCGCGCCCGCTCGATCCCCGCGAAGAGGCTCCGGAACGTGGCCTCGCCGTCCTCGAGGAGCTCCACGTCGTTGCCGCCGAGGTAGGGGAGACGCGCCAACCGCTGGCCGGCGAGCGCCACCCCCGGGCCGCGGGCGAAGTCGGGCAGCAGGGGGGCCAGCCGCTCGCCGAGGGCGCGCGCCTGCGGGTCGGCCGCGAGGTCGCGCGCCTGGCGGGCGATCACGTAGCCCTCGAAGCGGGAGCGACCGAACACCCAGTAGGCCGGCACCGCCGCCAGAGGCAGCGTGTTGAGCGAGACCATCCAGGCGATCGTGCCCTGGGCCGTGCGCACGTGCATGAGCGCGTGGAGGGAGGAGAGGAGGCCCAGCAGGTGGGCCAGGAGCAGGAAGAGGGCCATCGGATGCCGCGATGGTAGCGGAAGGCGGGGGGCGGCGAGCTTGACAGCTCGCAGGAATGTAGCGTACGTTACATACATGCCGAGCGTCGCCTCCCCTCCCGATACGATCGAGCCGGCGGGCTCCGACCAGCAGCCCGCCGCGCTCTCGGGGCGCGAGCGACTGTTGTCGGCTGCCGTCGCGCAGTTCGCCGCCAAGGGGTACGTGGCCACCTCGGTGCGCGACATTGTGCGCGCGGCGGGGGTCACGGCGCCGGCCCTCTACTACCACTTCGGGAGCAAGGAGGGGCTCTTCCTCACCCTCGCCCGGGAGGCGGTGGCGAGGGTGAAGCAGGTGCGCGCCGAGGCGCTGGCGGCCGGCGGCGGGCCGGTGGACAGGATCCGCCGGCTCTGCCGGGCGCACGCGACCATCCGCCGCCGGTACGCCAGCCTCTCCTGGATCGTCGACCAGATCCTCTCCGGGCCGCCCGAGGCGGCGCCGGCCTTCGACTTCCGCGGCCTCGCCCGCGAATCCCTCCGCCTCTTCGAGGATCTCGTGGCCGAGGGGATCGCAGCGGGCGAGCTCCGGGGCTGCTCGTCGCGCCACCTCGCGCTGGCCCTGATGGGCACGGTCGAGGTCGTGGTGCGCGCCGACGTTTTCGGCGTCGCCGACGGCAAGCTCGACGAGAGCCTCGAGGGGATGCTCGACCTCGTGCTCGCCGGCGCCGCCCCCCCTCCCACCTCCGCTCCCGTTCCCGCTCCCGGCTGAGTTGCCGGTGCGGCCATTTCGAACCCCGCCGACCCCGTTGCGCGACCACCGCACGTGCCACTTGTGAGGAAACCGATGAGAGTGCCCGACCTCCTGATCCGCCTCCGCCTCCCCGGCGCGGCCCTCGCTGCCGCGCTCCTCGTCACCGCCTGCGGCGGGCCAGAGGGCCCGGCAGGGCCGCCACCACCTCCAGAGGTCGGCGTGGTGACGCTCGCCCCCGAGCGGGTGGTGCTCACCACCGAGCTGCCGGGGCGCACCTCGGCCTATCTGGTGGCCGAGGTCCGGCCTCAGGTCAACGGCCTGCTCCAGCAGCGGCTCTTCGAAGAGGGGGCCGACGTGCGCAAGGGCGAGCTCCTCTATCAGATCGACGCCGCCCCCTACCGGGCGGCCTACCAGCAGGCGGAGGCGGCCCTCGCCATGGCCGAGTCGAACCTGCCCGCGGCGCGCTCGCGTGCCGAGCGGCTGCGCGGCCTGGTGGCGAGCCGGGCGGTGGGCGAGCAGGACGCGATGGACGGCGAAGCGGCGCTTGCCCAGGCCGAGGCGGCCGCGGCGGCGGCGCGCGCCACGCTCGAGAGTGCGCGCATCCAGCTCTCCTACACCCCGATCCGGTCGCCGATCTCGGGCCGGACCGGCCGCTCCACAGTCACGCCGGGGGCGCTCGTCGCCGCCTACCAGCCGGTGCCGCTCGTCACCGTGCAGCAGCTCGACCCGATCTACGTCGACGTCCAGCAGTCGTCGTCCGAGCTGCTGCGGCTGCGCCGGGTGCTCGCGAGCGGCGGTCTGACTCGCGGCGGCGAGTCGGCGAGCCGGGTGCGGCTCCTGCTCGAGGACGGCACCCCGTACCCCCACGAGGGGACACTCCAGTTCCAGGACGTGACCGTCGCGCCGACGACCGGGTCGGTGACATTGCGCATGGTCTTCCCGAACCCGGACCTGCTCCTGCTGCCCGGCATGTTCGTGCGGGCCGTGGTGGAGGAGGGGATCGACGAGCAGGGGATCCTCGTGCCGCAGCAGTCGGTGCAGCGCGACCCCCGCGGCAATGCCTATGCGCTGGTGGTCGGCGCCGAGGAGAAGGTGGAGACGCGCACGCTCCAGGTCGGGCGCGCCGTCGGCAACCGCTGGCTGGTCACGGAAGGCCTCGCGGCCGGCGACCGCGTGCTCGTCGACGGCCTCGTCATGGCGCGGCCGGGCGTGGCGGTGACTGCCCGTCCGGTCGAGATGCCGGCCGCCGCGGCGGGCCAGGAGTAGCGCGATGTCCAGCTTCTTCCTCGACCGCCCGGTTTTCGCCTGGGTCATCGCCATCGCGATGATGCTCGGCGGGGTGCTGGCCATATCCAACCTGCCGGTCGCACAGTACCCGCCGATCGCGCCCCCCTCGATCTCGATCTCCGCGTTCTATCCCGGCGCCTCGGCCAAGACGGTCGAGGACAGCGTGACCCAGATCATCGAGCAGAAGATGACGGGTCTCGACCAGATGCTCTACATGCAGGCAACGAGCGACTCGGCGGGCGCGAGCAATCTCACCCTCACTTTCGCGCCCGGCACCGACCCCGACCTCGCCTGGGCCAAGGTCCAGAACAAGCTCCAGCTCGCCATGCCGGTGCTACCCGAGGCGGTGCAGCGCCAGGGCCTCAGGGTCAGCAAGTCGACGCGCAACTTCCTGATGATCGTGGGTCTCACTTCGACGAATCCGAACTGGAGCCAGGAGGATCTCGCCGACTTCATCATGAGCCGTATCGAGAACGTGCTCGCGCGCGTTCCCGGGGTGGGCGAGGTCGAAGTCTTCGGCACCGGCTACGCGATGCGTATCTGGCTCGACCCGGACAAGCTCACCAAGTACGGCATGACCACCGACGAGGTGGTGGCGGCAGTGCGCTCCTACAACGTCGAGGTATCGGCCGGCCAGTTCGGCGGCGCGCCGGCCCCGCCGGGGCAGCGGCTGAACGCCTCGATCCTCGTGCAGTCGCTCCTGGTCACACCGGAGGAGTTCGCGGCGGTGCCGATCCGCACCAACGCCGACGGCTCGGTGGTGCGGGTCGCGGACGTCGGCCGCACCGAGCTCGGCAGCGAGTTCGCCGACTTCAGGGTGAACTACGAGGGCTTCCCGGCCACCGGCCTCGCCATCCGGCAGGCCGCCGGCGCCAACTCGCTCGACACCGCCGACGCCGTCAAGGCGGCGATGGCCGACCTCGAGAAGTTCTTCCCCGAGGGGATGAAGGTCGTCTACCCGTTCGACACCACGCCGTTCATCCGCGTGGCGATCGGCGAGGTGGTCAAAACCCTGATCGAGGCGATCGTCCTCGTCTTCCTCATCATGTACCTCTTCCTCGGCAACCTGCGCGCCACCCTGGTGCCGACGATCGCGGTGCCGGTGGTCATTCTCGGCACCTTCGGGGTGCTGGGCCTCTTCGGCTACTCGGTGAACATGCTCACCATGTTCGCCATGGTGCTGGCGATCGGCCTGCTGGTCGACGACGCCATCGTGGTGGTCGAGAACGTCGAGCGCGTGATGAGCGAGGAGGGCCTGTCGCCCCGCGACGCGACGCGCAAGTCGATGAACGAGATCCAGAGCGCGCTGGTGGGCATCGGACTGGTGCTCGCGGCGGTGTTCGGGCCGATGGCGTTCTTCCCCGGCTCGACCGGCGTCATCTACCGGCAGTTCTCGGTGACGATGATCGCCTCCATGCTCCTGTCGGTGCTGGTGGCGTTGATCCTCTCGCCGGTGCTCTGCGCCTCGCTGCTCAAGCCGGTGGCCAAGGGGCACGAGGCGGCCGAGACCGGCTTCCGCCTCTTCCGCCCGTTCTTTCTCTGGTTCGACCGCTTCTTCGACCGCCTCCGCGGCGTGTACGTGAAGACGGTCGAGCACGTGCGCGGCCGGCGGCTGCGCTGGGCGCTCGCCTACCTGCTGATCGTCGCCGGCATGGCCTTCCTCGGGCTGCGGATGCCGACCGGCTACCTCCCGGACGAGGACCAGGGCTCGCTCCTGATCATGGGCCAGCTCCCCTCGGGCTCGACTCTCGAGCAGACCGACGAGGTGATCCGGCGGGTGCAGGCGCACTTCCGCGAGAACGAGCCGGAGGCGGTCCAGTCGAGCCTGGCGGTGGTGGGCTTCGGGTTCGCCGGCCGGGGGCAGAACCAGGCGATGGCGTTCGTCAAGCTGCGCGACTGGGAGGAGCGGGACCGCTCCGACCTGCGCGTCAAGGCGGTCGCGGGGCGCGCCGCACCGGTGCTCGCCTCGATCCGCGAGGGGATGGTCTTCGCCTTCCCGCCGCCGGCGGTGCCGGAGCTCGGCACCGCGACCGGATTCGACCTCATGCTCCAGGACCGGGGCGGGCTCGGGCACGATGCCCTGATGGCGGCGCGCGACCAGCTGCTCGGCATGTCGATGCAGGACCCGCGTCTCGTCCGGGTGCGCCCGAACGGGATGTCGGACGTGGCGCAGTACAAGGTCGACCTCGACTGGGAGAAGGCGGGGGCGCTGGGGGTGCCGATCGGCTCCGTGCAGCGCTACCTCTCCGCGGCGTTCGGCTCGGCGTACGTCGGCGACTTCGTGCAGGGGGGGCGCGTGAAGCGGGTCTACGCCCAGGCCGACGCGCCGTTCCGCATGCGCCCGGCCGACCTCGACCGACTCCACGTGCCGAGCGCCCGCGGCGGCCTCGTGCCGCTCTCGGCGATCGCCTCCGGCCGCTGGGTCTTCGGGTCGCCCCGGCTGGAGCGGTACAACGGCGTGCCGGCAGTCAACATCCAGGGCGAGCCGGCACCGGGGCGCTCGACCGGCGAGGCGATGACGGCGATGGAGGAGCTGATCGCGAAGCTGCCGCGGGGGATCGACCACCAGTGGACCGGGCTCTCGTACCAGGAGCGTATGTCGGCCTCGCAGGCGCCGCTGCTCTACGCCTTCTCGGTGCTGGTGATCTTCCTCGTGCTGGCCGCCCTCTACGAGAGCTGGACGGTGCCGATCGCCATCGTGCTCGCGCTGCCGCTCGGCGTGCTCGGCGGGATCGTCGCCTCCTCGTCGCGCGGTCTCGTCAACGACGTCTACTTCCAGATCGGCCTGCTCGCGGTGCTGGGCCTGACGACGAAGAACGCGATCCTCATCGTGCAGTTCGCGAAGACCTACCTCGAGCAGGGGATGGGCCTGCTCGAGGCGACGCTGACCGCGGCGCGGGTGCGGCTGCGCCCGATCGTGATGACCTCGCTCGCCTTCGGCTTCGGCGTGCTGCCGCTGGTGCTCGCCAGCGGCGCGGGGGCCGGGGCGCAGGTGGCGATCGGCACCAGCGTGCTCGGCGGCATGATCTCCGGGACCTTCCTCGCCGTGCTCTTCATCCCGCTCGGCTTCGTGCTGGTCGAGCGGTTCTTCGGCCGGAAGCGGCCGAGGCAGGAGGTGCCGCCGGAGGGCGACGCGACCGCGCCCGGACTCGCGGTGCCGCAGACGGAGGGGGAAGGACGATGAGAGCCCTGATCACGATCCCGTGTCTGCTCGCCTGTCTGCTCCCCATCGCGGGCTGTTCGCTGGCGCCGGAGTACCAGCGTCCGGAGGCGCCGGTGCCGGACCGGTTCCCGGTTGCCGTTCCGGATCCGGCCCGCGAATCCGCGGCAGCCGCGGAGCTCGACTGGCGGGAGTTTCTCGCCGACGAGCGGCTGCGGGCCGTGGTGGAGCAGGCGCTCGCGGGCAACCGCGACCTGCGGGTCGCGGCGCTCAACGTCGAGCGGGCCGGCGCGCTGCTGCGCATCCGTCGCTCCGCGCTCACACCGGGAATCGGAGTCCAGGCCGCCGGCCAGCGCTACCGCTTGCCGGAGCGGATGAGCGAGTCGGGCGAGGCCTCGGTCGTCGAGCAGGTGGCGCTCGAGGTCGGCTTCCTCTCCTGGGAGATCGATCTCTTCGGCCGCGTCCGCAGCCTCTCCGAGAGCGCGCTCGAGCAGTACCTCGCCAGCGAGGAGGGCGAGCGCGCGGTGCGCTCGGCCCTGGTGGCCGCCACCGCCTCGAGCTGGCTCCGGCTGGCCGCCGACGTCGAGGGCCTCCGCCTCGCGGAGGCCACCCTCGCCGCGCAGCGCGAGGCGCTCGAGATGATCCTAGCGAGCCGCGACGCCGGCGTCGCCT
>JAHDVN010000440.1 GCA_023384635.1 Thermoanaerobaculia bacterium | reverse complement strand
CCGCGGGGTCGGCGATCTCCCCGCCCCCCAGGGTCGCGGCCGGAGTCAGCCGGCGGACCACGAAGCGGTCGCCGCGCGCCGCCACCACCGGGGCGGCGAGGCGGATTTCGACCCAGCCCGACTCGCCGGGCGGCAGCGGCACCGGCGCGAGCGGGCGGATCCGCCCCGGCCCCTCGTGCGAGAAGAGGTGGAAGCGCACCGGCAGGCTGGCCGCGAGCGGGGCGGCGTCGGGGAGCAGCCGGAGCCGGGCGACGAGGCGGCGCGAGGCGCCGAACGCTCCCGGCGTGGCGAGCGCCGCCCCTCGCGGCAGCTCGGCGAGCTCGGGCCCGGCCAGCTGCAGCGCGGTGCGCTCCCCCGCCTCGGCCCGTTCGCGCGGCGCGCCGTGGACCTGCACGCTGCGCACCCGCGCCGTGCCCCCGGCGGGGAGCAGCGCGAGCTGGTCGCCCGGCCGCACCGCGCCGCTCACCAGGGTGCCGGTGACCACCACCCCGAGCCCGCGCAGGTGGAAGGCGCGGTCGAGAGGGAGGCGCGCCGGGGCGGCCGGATCGGCCGGCGCCGCCACCTCGCGGGCCGCGGCGAGGAGCGCCGCGCGGAGCTCGGCGAGGCCGCGGCCGGTGGCGCTCGAGACACGCACCACCGGGCTCCCCGCGAAGCGGGTCGGGCCGAGCAGCTCGCCCACCTCCAGAGCCGCCAGCTCGCCCAGCTCCTCCTCCACGAGATCGCACTTGGTCACCGCCACCACGGCGCGGGGGATCCCGAGCAGGTCGACGATCGCCAGGTGCTCGCGCGTCTGCGGCTCGATCCCTTCGTCCGCCGCCACCACGAGCAGCAGCAGGCGGATGCCGCCCAGGCCCGCGAGGGCGTTGTGGAGGAAGCGCTCGTGCCCGGGCACGTCCACGAAGCCGAGCTGCATCCCCTCCGCCTCGAGGTGGGCGAAGCCGATGTCGATCGTGATCCCGCGCCGCTTCTCCTCGGCCCAGCGGTCGCAGTCGATGCCGGTCAGCGCCTCGACCAGCCGCGTCTTGCCGTGGTCGACGTGGCCGGCGGTGCCGACCAGGACGTGGCGCGCGGACTCGCCTCCGGCGTTCATTGCCGCGGCAGCTCCACGCGGAAGATGGTGCCCGCCGGGACGTTGTCCGCCACCTGGATCACCCCGTTGTGGTCGGCCACGATGCGCAGCACGATCGCCAGCCCCAGACCGGTGCCGCGCCCCTTGGTCGAGTAGAAGGGGAGGAAGACCTTCTCCCGGTGCTCCGAGGGGATGCCGCGGCCGCTGTCGCGCACCTCGATCTCCACCCGCTCCCCCTGGTCGCGCGCCGCCACCGTCACCTCTCCGGGTGCCTCGGTGGCCTCGATCGCGTTGTCGAGCAGGTTGATGAGGACCCGCCGCAGCTGGTCGGGATCGGCCCGCAGCGCGAGGCCGGCGGGGACCTCGGAGCGCACCTCGACGCCGGCCTTGATGCCGGCGTAGAGCGGCAGCACCTCGCCCGCCAGCGCCGCCAGCTCCACCTCCCGCGGCTGCGGCTGCGGCATGCGCGCGAAGCGCGAGAACTCGTCGACCATCGCCTGCAGGCGGGTCACGGAGGCGACGATCGTCTCGGCGCCGGCCTCCAGCGTCTCGCCCAGGTCCGGGCTCCCCTGCCGGTGCTTGGCGACGATCCGCTCGGCCGCCAGCCGGATCGGGGTGAGCGGATTCTTGATCTCGTGCGCCACCCGGCGCGCCGCCTCGCTCCAGGCCGCCAGCTTGCGCGCCCGCTCGAGCTCGGTGAGGTCCTCGAGCACCAGCACCCGGCCGGTCACGAGCCCCGAGGCGTCGCGCAGCTCGCTCGCCTTCACCTCGAACGTCCGCCACTCGCCGCCGAGCACCAGCCGCAGCTCGGTCGCCCCCTCCACCCCGGCCGGGGCGTGCGCCGCGAGATGCGCCAGCTTGGCCCGCTCGGGGTCGGCCCACGCCTCCTCCAGCCGCTTGCCGATCAGCTCCTCGCGCCGCTGGTGGAGCATCGAGAGCGCCGCCAGGTTGCAGGTGAGCACCACCCCGGCGCCGTCGATCGAGACCACGCCGGCGGCGACGCTCTCGAGCACCGCCGCCACCAGCGCCCGCTCCTCGGCCAGCCGCCGGTTGGCGTCGCGCAGCTCGCGGTTGCTCCGCTCCACCGCCTCGCGGTTGCGCTTCAGCTCGCCGATCATCCGGTTGAACGAGTCGACGAGCGCCGCCACCTCGTCGTCGGCCGGCACCTCGACCAGCCGCTCGAGGTCGCCGTCGCGGATCCGCCGCGTCCCCTCCGCCAGGGCCTCCAGCGGCACCATCACGCGCCGCGCGAGGTAGAGACCCATCCACGAAGAGGCGAGGAGCACGATCAGCGTGACGGTCACGAAGAGGAGCACGTAGCTCGCCTTGAACTCCCCCTTCTGCACCTCGATCTGCCGGTAGCCTTGGTAGGCCTCCAGGAGCCGCTCGCTCGAGCGCGCCAACGTCGGCGGGAGCAGCACGCCGCAGACCGCCACCGGCCGCGGCGAGCCCGGCGGCGCGCGCCCGGCGGCGGCGGCGAGCGCCAGCCCCCCGGGGCCGCCGGCGGTCGTCGCCAGCCGGCTGGCGACGCCGGCGTCGGCCGCCTGGCGCAGGAGCGCGCGGCCCGGCTCGGGCAGGTCGCTCAACCCCTGCCGGGGATCCGCCACCCCGTGCACGAACTCCGTCTCCAGGGAGATGCCGAGAAAGTCGACGCCCAGCG
>JAHDVN010000014.1:22454-23913 GCA_023384635.1 Thermoanaerobaculia bacterium | reverse complement strand
TCGCGGAGCCGGCCGAGCGCGCGGCGCACGTCGAGCGCCGTCGCCCAACGCCGCGCCGACCACCAGAGGCCGAGCTTCGCGAGGCCGCGCGCGACCGGCGACCCCCACCGCCCCTCGGCGACGCGCCACACCGTCACCCCGTCCCGCTCCTCCGAGCGAAGAGGCGTCCGCTCGGGAGCTGCCGCGACCACGTGCACCCGGTGGCCGAGGCGGGCCAGCGCCGTGGCCTGGGTCCAGGTGTACGTTCCGATCCCCCCGTAACCGGTCTCGGGCGGGTACTCGTGCGAGAGGAGCCCGATCCTCACGGCCCGCCGAGCTCCGCGAGCTGGGCCCGCAGCTCTCCGAGGAGGGCGGCATCGGCCGGAGTCGCGAGCGCCTCGGCCGCTCCGAGGGCGTCGGCCGCCAGGCGCCCCTCGCCGGCCACCGCCGCCACGAGCGCCAGATCGCGCTGGGCCCGCAGGTCCCGCGGCGCCGCCCGCGCGACCGCCAGCGACCGGTCGAGGGCGCGGCGGGGGTCGGTGTCCACCGCGCGCCGGGCCGCCGCCAGCGCCCCCGCCGCCTCCTCGGCGTCGAGCCGGGCCCGCGCGAGGAGGAGCCAGCTCTCGACCGAGCGCGGAGCGAGGGCGACCGCCCGCTCGAGCAGGTCGAGCGCCTCGGGGATCGCCCCCCGGTCGAGCAGCACGAGGGCGAGGTTCCGATGCGCGGCGGCGCTCGCCGGGGCCCTCGCGAGGTCGCGCCGGTGCCAGCGCTCCGCCTCCGCGGACCGTTCGAGCCGGAGCCCGGCCTCGGCCGTCCCGGCCGCCCAGGCGCCGTGCAGGTTCCCCAGCTCGCCCGCGACCCGCGGATCGAGCGGCCGGCGCTCCGCCCAGGCGAGCAGGCGCGCCGCGGCCGAAGCCAGGCGGCGGTCGCGCTCCGCTCCTCCGGCCGCGCCGGCGAGGCGCACCTCCGCCCGCGCCGCGAGGATCCGGGGCGAGGAGAGGTACGGGGCGAGGCGAGCGGCCCGCTCCAGCTCCGGCAGCGCCAGCCCCGGCCGCCCCTGGGCGAGCTCGGTCTCCCCGGCGCCCAGGGGCGGACCGGCGAAGAGCGAGGCGAGGACCGGCAGAGCGAGCGCGAGCAGGAGGACCGCCGCCAGGCTCGCAGCCACCCGGCTCCACCCTCCGGCCGGGGAGCCCTCGCCCCTCTCCCGCCCCACGGCCCGGGCGATCCCCGCCGCCGCCAACGCCCCGGCCGCGAGGAAGAGGGCGAGGTGCTCGCCGTGGGGCCTCTGGTTCGCGAGGAGCAGCTCGGTACCGAGCCAGAAGAGCCCGGGCGGGACGAGCCAGCCGAGCCCAGCCGGCCGGCCGGGCCGCGAGGCCCCCCGGAGCACCCACCCCCCCGCGACAGCGAGGGCCAGGAGCGCCGGCAGGGCCCAGCGAGGGGGCGCCGCGGCGGCTTGCGGCGGCGTGCGGAGGGCGAGGAG
>JAHDVN010000014.1:0-22444 GCA_023384635.1 Thermoanaerobaculia bacterium | reverse complement strand
CGCCTCCTCGAGGCCTCCCTCCTGCCGCTGCACCGCCCGCGCCCGCTTCGACGGGGCTGCCGCCGGTTCGCCGGCCGGCTCCCCCGCCGGCCTCCCAGCCACCGGCGCGACGAGCAGCAGGAGCCAGAGGAGGAGCTCGGCCCCCGCGGTAAGGAACGAGAACTGCAACGCCACGAAGAGGCCCCCGAGCGCGGCGAGGAGGGCTGCCCCTCCCAAAGGTGCTGGCACCGCCCCGCCGTCGCCCTGGGGCCGCAGGGCCGCCCACGCGGCGGCCGCGAAGAGCCCGAGGCCGAGCAGCAGCCCCGGCACGCCGAGGGAGGCGAGCAGATCGAGCTCCAGGTTGTGGGCGCGGTCGTGGTACTGCCCGGGGGCCCAGGCGAGGGCGGGGAGCTCGTCCGGGAGGTGGCGGGGCAGCGCCAGCGCGAGCCCTTCCGGACCCCAGCCGGTGATCAGCCGGGCCGGCTCGGAGGAGAGGAGCTCCCGCACCGCTCCCCAGAGCAGGAGCCGCTGGCCGCCGGTGCCACCGGCCTCCTCCTGCCAGGCGTCCCCCGCCCCGGCGGCGAGCCCGCATCCCACCAGGAGCGCCACCGCCAACAGCCCCGCGGGGAGCCACCGCAGCCGTGCGCGGCGCACCGAGGCGCGATGCGCGCCGAAGAGGACGAGGCCGAAGGCGAGGCCGAAGAGCACCCCCCGGCTGCGGGTGAGGAGGAGCGCGGCCACCATCGCCGCCGCCGGCAGCGCCCCGGCTGCGAGCGAGCCCCGCCCCCGGCCCAGCCTCGCCAGCGCCCACGGCAGCGCGACGAGCAGGACCAAGCCGAGGAAACCGGGGTTCCCCTGGGTGCCGACGACCAGCGAGAGGTCGGGGTTCCGCCAGGCGAGGGGATCCGCGCCGGCCGCCTGGTGAAGGGCGTGCGCCGCGGCGGCAGTGGCCGCGACGAGGAGCCAGCCCGTCCACCGCCGGGTGCGGTCCGGTGAGGCGAGAGGCAGCAGCGCGAGGAAGAGGAGCGGCCCCGCGAGCCGTCCGGCCGCACCCTGGAGCCGTGGCAGCTCCCCGAGGAGCCCCCGCACCGGATCCGGCGCGGCGACCGCCGAGCCGAGGAGCCAGCCGGCCCACGCCGCCGCGAGCCAGGTCATCGCCCGGCGCGGCGCCGCCCCCTCTCCGCCGGCTTCCGCTCTGCCTCGGGTGTCCCGGCTCCGCCAGCGCGCCGCCGCCGCTCCGACGAGGGCGGCGAGCAGGAGCAGCAGGCTCCGGTCGGCCTCGGCTCCGAGCCCGGAGTACGGATTCAGGAAGAGCACCGCGCCGGCGAGGGCGACCGCCAGCGCGGCCTCCGGCAGGCCGCCCCACCCGGCGCCTCCGGACACCGCCCGCTTCACGGCCGGCTCCGCCGCCAGGGCGGACGGGTCAGGCAGGCGCGCAGGAAGCCGCTCCCCCAGGCGAGATGCATCGAAGCGAAGACGAGCGGGAGGAGCCCGAAGAGCGCCGCTCCGTGGCGCGCGGCGAGGGTGGCGGAGACCGCGAGACAGGCGAGGAGGTAGCCGCCGAGGAGGACCGCGAGCGGCAGCGCCAGGAGCGCCGGGCCCGCGCCGGCCAGCGCGAGCAGGGCGGCCGGGAGGCTCGCCGCGAGGCCGGCGAGCAGCAGGGGCGCCGCGAGCTGGCGCGGCAGCAGCGAGCGCGGGTGGAGCCGCAGCATCTGCCGCTTCCAGTAGCCGTACTCGTGGTACTGACTCCAGATCGCCCCGAGCGACGTCCGGGGCAGGTAGGTCGAGCGGATCGCGGGATCGACGAGCACCGTGCCGCCGGCGGCGCGGATGCGCCAGTTCATCTCGTAGTCCTGGTTGCGCACCAGCCGCTCGTCGAACGGGCCGACGCGGCCCGGCAGGTCGCGCCGGAAGGCGCCGAGGTAGACGGTGTCGACGGCCTCCCGGGCGGTCGCGAAGCGGAAGCGCGCGGGGCCGACGCCGAACGGGTGGCGCATGGCGCAGGCCATCGCCCGGCCGACCGCGCCCTCGCCGCGCGGGCTCATGGTGCCGCCGACCGTCGCCGCGCCGGTCTCGACGAGCGCCGCGACCGCCCGGCGCACGTAGTCCGGGGCCGGGAGCGCGTGGGCGTCGATGCGCACGACCACCTCCCCCTGCGCCGCAGCGATCCCCAGGTTGAGGGCCCGCGACACCAGGGCCCCGGGGTTCGCCAGCAGGCGGAGGCGGGGCTCGACGCGGGCCCGCGCCGCCACCCGCTCCGCCGTGGCGTCCCGCGATCCGCCGTCGACCACGATCACCTCCAGCCGCTCGGCCGGCCACTCCTGTTCCAGGACGGCGTCGAGGCAGGCGTCGATCGTCCCCTCCTCGTCGAGCGCCGGAACGATCACCGAGACCAGCGGCTCGCGCTCGTCCTCCGATGCCCGGAGCGGCACCGGGCCGGCGGTCGCAAGCAGCTCGAGAGGGATTCCGGACATCGCGCGCCGTCGAGAGTCTATGCGGCGAGGCGCCGGTAGACGGCGGCGGTGCGCTCCGCCATCCCGCGCGCGTGAAACGAGCTGCGGACCCGATCGCGCCCGGCCGCGGCTCGCCGCAGTCGCTCGGCGGGCGCGGCCAGGGCCGCCGCCAGCCCGGCGGCCAGCGCCGGCTCGTCGCCGGGCGGGACCACCCAGCCCTCCACTCCGTCCCTGACGAGCTCCGGGACGCCTCCCACCGCCGCCGCCACCACCGGGCGCCCGAGGGCGAGCGCTTCGAGCAGGACATACGGCAGACCCTCGCTGCGCGACGGCACGGCCACGAGGTCCGCGGCGACGAGCAGCCCCGCGATCCCGGTCCGCGATCCCAGCCACCGGACCCGGCGCTCCAGACCGAGCTCACAGGCGAGCCGCGCGAGCTGCGGGCCGTCGGGGCCGTCGCCCGCCACCGCGAGCCGGAGCCCCGGAACGTCCTCGCCGAGGTGCGCGACGGCCCGCAGCAGGAGGTCGAACCCCTTCTGCCGCGCGAGCCGGCCCACGGCGACGACGAGCGGCCCTGCACGCTCGCCCCCGACCAAGCTCTCCGCCTCCTCCCGCTCCCGGGCCGCCGCCTCTTCGAGCCGCGCGGGGTCGATCCCGTTGGGCACCACCGCGATCCGGGAGGGCGCGACGAGCGAGAGACCGGGGTCGTCGGCCAACGCCCGCGCCACCGCGATCACGGCGTCGAACTGCGCGAGCTGCCAGCGGTCGACGAGCTCGTAGCAGCGCAGCCGGGCGGTGCCGTGGGTGTGGAGGTGGAACGTCGCCACCGTCCGGCACCGGTGTCGCGAGGCGACGCGGAGGGCGACCGCGTTGGCCTTGAAGTCGTGGGCGTGCAGCAGATCGAAGCTCCGCCCTGGCAGAAGCCGCGAGACCGCCTCCGCGGCGGCACCCGGCCAGCGCCCGGGGTCCGCCACCCGGTGCGCCCGCACGCCCCGCGCCGCCGCCTCGGCGAAGAACGGATGTCGGGCGAGTGCGGCTCCGGAGCGGCCGAGGAGCGCCACTTCCGAGGCCACGCCGCACTCGCGGAGCGCCGGCACCAGCTCCAGCAGGTGCCGCTCCGGCCCGTAGAGACCGCCGCTCGAGCGCAGGTGGAGGACGGAGATGGTCATGCCGTCGCCCCGCGCTCGGCGAGCCAACCGAGGTAGACCGCCTCGAGTCGCCGCGTCGCCACGGCCGCCGTGAACTCCCGTACGACCCGCACCCGCGCCCGCGCCCCCATCGCCCGCCGCATCCCGGGGTCGAGAGCGAGGTCCACGATCGCATCGCGGAGAGCCGGACCGTCGCCGGGCGGCACGAGGCGGCCCTCGACCCCGTCCGCGAGCGCCTCGGGCACGCCGCCCACCGCCGTCGCCACCGCCGGCCTCGAGGCGGCGTAGGCCTCGAGCAGCGCCGATGGAAGACCCTCGCTGCGCGAGGGAAGGAGGGCGAGATCGGCGGCCGCGAGCAGATCGGCCATCTCCTCCCGGTGGCCGAGCATCCGCACGCTCCCCGCGAGCGGCTGGATGGCGGCCCTGGCCGCGAGCCCGCCGGCGAGCGGCCCCTGCCCCGCCACCAGCACCACGAGGCCGGGGACGCGGTCGAGCACCGCGGGCAGCAGGTCGAAGAGATCGGCGTGCCCCTTCATCGGGTGGAGGCGAGCCGCGACCAGCGCGACCGGGCGTCCGTCGGGGATCCCGAGATTCCGCCGCGTCTCCTCGCGCTCTCCGCCCGCGAAGCGCTCGACCTCGATCCCGCTGCGCACCGTCGCGACCCGCGCCGGCGCCCGCCCCGCGGCCAGGAGCTCCGCCCGGTGGTGCTCGGAGACGGCCACGAAACCACTCCCCCGCGCGAGCAGCCGGTCGGCGAGCCGGCGGGAGAGAGGGGGCGGCTCGGCCCGGCCCCATTCCTGCGCCACCACCAGCGGCACCCGCGCCAGGTGGGCGGCGAGCCGCAGGTACGGGCTGGCCCGCGAGTAGAGGGCGACGTGCACGACGGCGGGGCGGAGGCGGCGAAAGCGGGCGGCGGCGACCGGCACCGCGGCGAGGTCGAACGGGCGGCGGAGGCGGCCGAGCTCGTGGACCTCGAGCCCCTCCCCGCGGGCCCGCGCGACGAGCGCACCGCCGCCGCGCGCGCCCAGGAAGACCGGCCGGAAGAGCTCCCGGCGCAGATGGCGCGCGGTCGCGATGGTGAGCCGCTGCGCGCCGCCCTCCCCGAGATCGAGAAAGGAGTAGGCGACCGTCGCCGGCCGCCTCTCCCCCGCCGCGCGCCGCCTCAAGGTCCCTGGCCGCTCTCCCCCCTCACTCGCTCCACTCCCCCAGGCCGCCGGTCTCGAAGCCCGAGCTGAAGATGATCGCGCCCACCGACTGGAAGTAGGTGTCGTCGAGGTAGGCGTCGAAGTCGGCCACCCCTCCGATGTCGAAGAGGAAGGAGACGAAGGCCGAGCGCGCCGACCCCGGTGCCAGCTCCGAGCCCTCGAACGGCAACCAGTCACCGGCCGTGTCCCCCTCGACCGTGGTCGAGAAGAGCTCGCTGCCGATCGCGCCCGTGCTGCAGTTCGTCGAGCTGTAGAACTGCACCTGGGCGAACGCCATCGGGTCGATCGGGTCGGCGCTCGCCAGCCGCGCGCGGCCGCCGAAGCGGTAGCGCTCGCTCGCCACCGGGACGCACTGCGAGACGCCGTAGAAGACCTGCCCCGACTGCGCCTCGGCGAGCGTCGAGCCCGAGGTCCAGGCGTCGTCGGCGTCGGCGGTGTCGTGCCGCACGGCGCCGCCGGCAGCCGGCAGCCGCACCCAGCTCGCGAGATCGAGGTCGAAGTTGGGATTCAGCAGCAGGTTCGTGAAGCTGACCGTGAACGGCAGCGCGAAGTCGTCGCCGCCGGTGCCATCGTAGTCGCCGTCGAGCGGCTGACCCTGGGCGTCGGTGAGGCCCGCCGCCCCGCAGGCGAGGAGGCGGTAACGCCCGGCGGGCAGCGAGACGCCGCCGTGGACCCCGAGGACGACCGTGAGCGCACCGGGATACCAGTCCGCCGCGTCGACCGCGTAGAGCACATCGTCGCCGAGGAGCGCCGCGCAGGTCGCGGTCTCCAGCAGGCCGTCCGGCCCCGCCTCGACCACCCGGTAGTTGGCCGGGTTGGTGACGTCGTTGGCGCCGGCGTTGCCCGCCGGGTCGGCCATCGCCTCGCTGAACGAGACCAGGAGCTGCGTGATGGCGGCGTCCGTCGCCTCCCCGGCCACGAGCGCGTGGTCACCGGTTCCGGCCACCGTGTCGACGGCTGCCACGACCGGCGGCTCCGTCTCCACCACGTACGGCCCGCGCACCACCGGCGCCGACCAGTTCCCCGCGTTGTCACGGGTGCAGAGGTGGAAGTACCAGGGGCCGTCCGCGAGCGCCGGGCTGTCGACCGTGCTCGCCGTCTCTTCGAGGTCCTTCGCCTGGTCGCAGAGCGGCGCCGGGTCGCGGTCGAAGGCGTAGGCGAAGCCGTCGACGCCGGAGAGGGCGTCGCTCGCCGCCGACCAGACCATGGTGATGGTGGCGTCCGCCGTCGCCACCCCCAGCGGGTGCGACGTGCTCATCACCGAGGTCGGGTTGGCCGGCGCCGTGAGGTCGATCAGGTACGGCCCCAGGTGCACCGTCACGGTGCAGTTGCCCACCAGGTCGCAGGCCCGGAAGTGGAAGTGGTAGGTCGTCCCCTCGGGCAGCGGCGGGCTCGTGATGGTATGCGGATCGACGGTGTGCGGCAGGTCGACGATCCGGTCGGCGTTGGTGAGGGGCGTGGCGTCGAAGAGGAACGAATAGCCGTCCATGCCGCTGCCGCCCGGGTTGTCCACCGAGCCGGACCAGAGCATGTCCACGGTCGGGTCGTTCGAGAAGACGCCGACCTGGTGGCTGGTGCTCTCGAGTACGTTCGGCAGGCTCGGCGCGAAGGCGTCGCGCATGAAGACCGCGATGGCGTCGTCGTTCTGTCCGGCGACGTAGAGGTGCTGGTCGTCGGCGCTCACCGCGAGCTCGTTGCCCCGGGCCAGGCCGTCGATCGCGCCGAAGCCGTCGCGATGCACCTCGAGGAAGGCGAGCAGCCCGGTCGTCTCGTCGCGGGTGTAGACCGCCAGCGCGTCCTCGAAGTAGCCGAGGACGTAGACGAATCGCAGGTCGCCGCTCACGCGCACGCCGGTGGCGCCGTCGAGCCCCTCGGCCCCGGCCGTGCCGTCGACGACCATGCCGATCCAGGTCAGGAGGCCCGTCATGTCGTTGCGCGCGAAGATCGCGATCGCGTCCTCCGCCTGCCCGGTGGCGTAGAGGTGGCGGCCGTCGCCGGAGACGGCGAGCGAGCTCGCGCCGTCCAGGCCGTTGACGCCGCCGAGACCGTCCTTGGCGACCTGGAGGAAGGTCAGGAGGCCAGTGGCCGGATCCCGGGTGAAGGCGGCCACCGCCTTGTCCACACCGCTCGCGACGTAGAGGTTCTTCCCGTCCGGGCTCACCTCGACCCACTGCGCGCCGTCGAGGCCGTCCACGGGCCCGCCGCCGTCGAAGACCGCCGCCAGGTAGGCGAGATTGCCGAAGGTCGGCGAGGCCGGGTTCGTGTCGCGGGCGAAGACCGCCACCGCGTCGTCCACGAAGCCCGCCACGTAGAGGTGGGAGCCGTCGGGGCTGAAGGCGAGATGGCTCGCGCCGAGCAGGCCGTCGGCGCTGCCGCCGAGGCTGGCGTCCCTGTGCACCGCCTTCCAGGTCAGCATGCCGGTGGCGGGATCCCGCACCAGGTGGGCGATCGCGCCGTCGGCGTAGCCGGCCACGTAGACGTGGGCGCCGTCGGGGCTCACCGCCACCGCCTCCGCCCCGTCGAGCCCGTCGACCGTCCCGGAGGGAGTGACGTCGCCGTCGTAGAGCGAGTCGAGATAGGTCAGATGTCCGGTCGCCGCGTCGCGCGCGAAGAAGGCGAGGCCGTCGTCCGCCCGGCCCGTCGCGTAGACGTGGAGACCGTCCGGGCTCACCGCCACCCCCGAGGCGCCGAAGAGGCTCTCCGGCAGCGCCGCGAGCGCCTCGGCCTCGACCCAGGTGAGGAAGCCGTCGTCGTCCAGGATCGTCACCGTCGCTGCGCCGTCCGCGATCAGCGCGTTGGCGCTGGCACCGGAGAGCGAGACGGTGAACGTCTCGTCCGACTCGTCGTCGGTGTCTCCGAGCACCGTCACCTCGATCGTGGTCTGGGTCGATCCCGGGGCGAAGGTGGCGATCCCGGAGCCGGCCAGGTAGTCGCCTCCCGCGACCGTCGCGGTGCCGTCCGCGGTCTGCCAGGAGACGGTGATCGGGCTCGCGATCGGCCGCGTGATGGTGAGGGTGAGAGTCCCCGCGACCGGCCCCGCGTCCCCTTCGATCACCCCCAGATCGGCAATCGAGATCGCGGGCGGCCGGTCGTCGTCGAGGATCGTCCCCACCGCCTGCCCGTCGAGGATCAGGGCGTTGGCGGACGGGTTGGCGAGGTTGACGAAGAAGGTCTCGTCGGGCTCCTCGAAGGTGTCGCCCTTGACGATCACCTGGAGGGTCGTGCTCGTGTTCCCGGCTCCGATCGTGGCCTCGGTGCCCGGCGGCACCTCGGTGAAGTCGATGCCGCCCTGGGCGGTGCCGGGGGCGGTCCCCCAGGTGAAGGTGACGTCCTCGTCGTCCGGGGCCGACAGCGCGACCACGAACTGGAAGATCGTGTTCCCGGCGTTCCCCTCGTACGCGGCGACGTCCTGGACCGCGATCGAGGGCAGGCCGCCGCCGATCTCGTCGAGGTCGAGCAGCTGCACCGCACCCCGCTCCCCGACCGTGGTGTTGCCGGCCGGGACGCCGTCCACGAAGACCTCCACCTCGTCGCCGGGACGCGCGGTCCCGGGCAGGCGCGGGTCGACCGCGTCGATCGGGATGCGCAGCGCGTAGCGGCCTCCGAGGAGCGGGTCGCTCCCGATCCGGTAGGAGGCGAGCGCCTCGCCGCCGCCCGCGAGGCGCACCGTCACCACGCCCTCGGCGAGCGGCTCGCCGTTGCGCAGCGGCATGCCGTAGACGATGTGGTCCGGCTCCGGCAACGCCGCCGTCGTCGGCGGCGCTCCCGCCAGCGCCCAGGTCAGGGCGACACCCAGGGCCAGGGCGATCCTCTTCGTGCGCAGCTTCATCGCATTGTCCTCGTCTCGCAGTGCCACGTCGCGGCGGTTTCGCATGGTCGCCTCAGATCCCCGAGTAGGCGTAGGTCTGGAAGAAGAGCTGGATGTCGTCGATCCCGTCGCCGTCGCGCAGCCCGCCGGGGAGCAGCCGGCCGTGAATCAGCCGCTCGAGCCCCTCGTTCGGGTCGTTGAGGAGCGTGCCGCCCGGGATGATCAGGAGCCAGCGGCGGTTCCACACCGACCGGCCGACCAGGCGGCTGCTGAGGTTCGTCTCCGCGGGGTTGAACGGAGAGCCCGCCTCGGTCGGATAGGCCCGGAACGAGCTGAACCTCCGGATCTGGCCGAACGTCTCGCTCAGCGAGTCGTGGATCGGGATCCACTCCGGGTCCTCCAGGTCGCCGGCCCCCAGCGGGAACGGCACCGGCAGCACCTGGTCGACCACCTGCCACTCCCGGGTCGTGAAGAGGTCGTTGCTCGGCGAGCGCAGGACGTCCGCGCCGACGGGCACCAGGTAGACGCGCGGCGTCTGGGAGAGCGGCAGGTCGGAGTAGTCCTCGAGCCAGACCCCGACCGACGCGATCTTGGTCGCGAAGTTCGAGGAGTCGTAGGCGCTGTCGCCGGGTCCGAGCGGCCAGCCGAAGAAGTTCAGGCCGAAGGTGACGGTGGTCTCGAACGGGATCACGAGCCCCGGTTGCGGCCCGGCGCTCTCCGGCGCGAAGGGCCGGCAGTAGCGGCGGAACTCCGGCACGTCCCAGAGGTTCTCGACCCGGAACTCGTTGGCCAGCTTGTCGCGCCACTCCTGGTCCGACTCCTCGAGCAGGCGAAGGGCCTCGCGCCGCAGCGAGAACCGGTTGGTTTCCGTCTGCGGGTTGTTGAAGCCGAGCTGCGTCTTGAGCACCTCGAAGTTCTGGCGCATCTGACCGAGCGGACCGGCGAGGCCGCGGGAGCCGGGTACCGGCTGCCCGTCGATGATCTGGCCGAGGCTCCGCTCCTTGACGATCTGAGTCAGGAAGCCGCGCCCGGAGGCGTTGCTGTTGCCGAGCAGGTTCGTCTCGTAGTCGTAGGCGCTCGCCGCGAGGTAGGTGTAGCGCGCCACCAGGTCGAACTGGGCCCGGTACTTCTGGAGCGCGTCGTTGCGGAAGATCCGGAACGCCATGTCGCGGTAGCGGTAGGTCTGGATGTCCGCCGCCGTGTTCTTGCGGAACTGCACCATCTCGGCGATGAGGCGCTGGCCGCGGGCCAGCTCCTGCATGTAGCCGGTCCGCACCGCGTCCACGGCCTCGCGCCGCTGGAACGCCTCGAGGCGCTTCAACGGCTCCTCGCGCAGCAGCTTCTCGAGCTCCTTGCCGGCCTGGTAGACCTCGAAGTTGGCGCCCAGGATCTCCACCTCGAGGTCGGCCTGCTTCTCCACGTCCTCCTTGGCGAGGTCGATCGAGTTCTCTGCGATCTCGAGGCCGTCGGCGATCGTGTCGAGGGCAAACGCAAGTTTCGAGCCTGCGAACTCCACCGTACAGGCCGAAGCGGAGAGGATGTCGCCGCCCGACGCCACGCCGATGATGACCGACTTCGGGATGCAGTGGGCGGTGTCCTTGAACGTCGCGTCGAGGAAGAGGGCGGTTCGGCGCAGGGCGACCTGGGCGCCCTTGAGGACGCCGATCGCTACAGTGAGTCCGTACAGCTCCTCGCGCGCCCCGCGCATGATGCGGATCTTCTCCTCGCCGATGTCGTAGGTGGCCTTGAGGAGGTCGACCTGGTCCTCGATGTCCCGGATCAGGTTGTTGTACTCCACGAGGATCTGCTCATAGGAGTTCATCGCGATGAGCAGGTCCGAGAGCTTGTTCTGGAGCTCTCCCGGCGCCCGCCGCTGCGAGTCCCCCCACTCGGCCGGCTTGACCAGGAAGAAGGAGTCCGCGACGTCGGGCCCCGAGGCCGTGTCGCGCGTCCGCCGCGCGGCCACGGTGTGGTACTGCACGTCCAGGGTTCCGGTCGGCGCCGGAGCGAGGGCGCAATTGGTGTTCTGTCCCGGCCAGGTGCAGTCCACGTCCGGGTCGCTGGGGTCGAAGTTGAAGAAGCCGATGCCGTTCGGGAGCGGCTGGAAGGTGGCCGTGAAGGCGGTCGTCTCGGCCGCGGGACCGCCGGTGAGGTCGGACTGGTCGACGTACATGTAGTGATAGACGTCCGGCCCGTCGTAGCCCGATGGATACGTCCCGGTGGGTCCGATGTCGGCGTCGTACGGATAGCCGAAGATCTCGATCAGCCGGTTCTTGTAGTCGAGCTCCTGCTCGTAGCTGTTGGAGTAGATGCTCTCGGTCGTGTCCTGGGTGCGGCGCAGGAGCTCCGTGAGCTTGTTGGCGTGGTTGAAGGTGGCGACGGCGTTCCCCATCGCCGCCTCGGCGCGGTCGTAGATCTGCTCGAAGTGGGTCTTCCGGAAGGTGCCCACCGGCGGATCGAGCAGCGAGGGGTCGATGTCGAACGGCACCACGCCCTTGGCGAGCCCGAGCGGGTTGAGCCCGGTGTCGGCCTCGTCGACCTGGGTCTGCACCCGCGTGTACTGCGAGGCGATCTCGGTGAGCTCCTCGACGGTCGTGCGATCCACCTTCTGGATGCCCACGTGCAACGGGTCGGGATCGACCGCCGGGAGGATGGCGTTGCCGACGATCCAGTCGAAGAGCGCCCCCTGGCCGGCGCGGCGCCCCCACTCGGCGAGGCCCCAGGCCCGGTTCGGCACCGTGTCCTTGTACCCCTGCCACTGCCCGGCCGGATCCTCGACGTAGCTGAGCCGGTAGGTCAGGTCCACGATCTCGGCCCCACTGCGGGCCTTCTGCGCCGCCACCTTGGCGAACTTGCGCTCGTCGAGGAAGTCGACCTGGACCGGCACTCCCGCCACCAGCACCGCCTCCGGGCGCGGCACCCAGGTGTAGAACGGATGCCGCAGCAGCGTGTAGTAGGTCTTGATCCCGGTGAGGTAGTGCCCCCAGGCGTCGCCGTGCCCCTGCGGGAAGAGAACGCGGGCGTCGGCCTCGTTGACGAAGCCGTCGAGGTTCTGGTCAGTGATGTTGTAGGAGAGAGCGTAGGCGAATTCGCCCTCACCGGAAGTGAAGTTCCAGAACAGCCGGTTGTAGACCGGGCGTGCCGCCACCGGGCCCTGCCGGTCGTCGCGTCCGCGCAGCAGCACCAGCTCCTCCTCGAGCTGCGAGGCGAGCTGGTTCTGGAAGGTGAAGACGGTGGGCGCGAGGGTGCCGTAGATCGCCCCGTCGGTGCCGTAGCCGATCATCGGGTCCTGGGCGTCGGCGTAGCCCTCGTTGCCGAGCAGCATGTAGAAGTCCGCCAGCCGCGAGGCGACGAGCAGGATGGCGTTGTTGACCGGTCCGTAGTCGACCGGTGGCGTGCCGTCGATCGACAGCCTGCGGGCCCGGTTCAGCACCGTCGTGTAGGCCTCGATCAGGCCGATCGAATTCAGGTTCCCGGCGTCGGGGTTGAAAGCGATGTCCCCCTCGTACCGCTCGCCGAGCTGGTAGACCATGCTGGCGTAGGTGTTGGTCTCCGAAGCGTGGAAGTCGCGCACCCGCGCCTCGAACGGGTTCAGGCCCCGCACCACCCGCTTGACCCAACCCTCCGCGAGCTGGGCGCGCTCGCTGGTCGGCGTCGCTCCCGGCTGGCCGGCATAGACGCCCCAGGTGCCGCCGCAGAGCGGCGCGTCGTCGGCGGTGCCGGGCAGCCCGTCCGCGCCGCTGTCCATCGGCGGGTCGAGGTAGCGGTAGCGGACCACGAACCAGTTGTCCGAGAGGGTCTGGATGTTCGCCCCCTCGATCGTGATGTCGATCGCCCCCTCGGGGGAGCCGCCGCCCGTGAACTGGAGCCAGCCGTTCATCTGCCCGGTGTCGGGCGAGGGCAGCGGGAACGGCGGCGTGCCGTCCTCGTCGGGGTGGAAGAACCACTCGAACTCGAACTCGTCCGCCGCGCCGGCGAAGTCGCCGCTGTGCCGCAACGTCAACGCCTCGTCGAAGACGTTGTCCGACTCGATGACGTTGATCTGCCCCTGGTAGGTCGAGAGCCGGTTCGGCGGCGGGGTGCGCGGAATCTCGAGACAGTCGACCCGGATCACCGAGAGGCTGACCGGCAGCGGGTTGAGCGACGGGTCGTTGTTGAAGGCGAGCGTCACGTAGCCGGTACCCTGGGCGAAGCCCGCGGTCAGCGCCGGCGCGAAGCCGGCAACCTGGAGCCGCTCGGGGACCCCGTCTCCGTCCTCGTCCTGGAGGCCGAGGAGAAGCGCGTTGTCGACGTCGCCGTCGGTGGGCGAGCTGCACTCGATCTCCGGCACCTCGAGCCCCGTCGAGGGGTCGGTCACGAGCGAGAGCTCGCACCGGTCGGCCTCGAGGTCGAGGTCGAGCTGGAGCGGGTTGCGGCTGAGCCGATAGAGCGCCTCGATCGCCTCGTCCCAGGAGCAATCGTCGGCAAGCGTGTCGCAGAGCTTGGTGGACTGCTCCGCCTCGGAGCCGTCGCCGCCGTCGAGCTGCTTGAGCCGCCGCCGCTCCGGCGAGGTCATCACGTTGATGAGCAGCAACGGGTCGCCGGCCCCCTCCTCGTCGAGATAGCCCTGGAAGGCGAGGCGCTTGTTGATCGGGTCGTAGGTGAGCCGCAGCGCCACCGTCGCCGGCACGCCGATCGTGCCGTCGGCGTTGCTCGCGGGGATCAGCAGCCCGGTCTGCGGGTCGAGGTCGGCCGCCACCTCCTCGGGGATCGCGGGCAGCCGCACCGAGCGCGGGGTCAGCGGGTCGATGATGCGCGCCAGCGAGCCGTTCGGGTCGTAGACCTCGTTGTAGACGAGCTGGTCCGTCTTCTCGTCGAAGACGATCTCCACCGCCGCCTGGTTGAGGATGTCGGGCAGGCCGTACTTGGGCGTGAGCAGCGTCTCGCCGACGGTGAGCACCGGCACCAGGTCCGGCCAGGAGATCGCGTAGTTGACGTCGACCGGGTTGTCGAGCGCGCCGCCGAGCCAGGCGGTGCAGTCCCCGATGCCCCGCTCGACGGTGCGGTCGGCGTCGCGGTCGTACCACCAGCCGGGCTGGAGCGGGTACCAGTACTCGACCACCATGGTGCCGGCGGAGGCCGCCCAGACCTGCTCCTTGTAGTCCTTGAAGGCGGGCTTCCCCTTGGCCCGGGTCTGCGGGCAGCCGCCGAGCAGGCGCACCGGATAGGGCGGGAAGACCGGGTTGCCGGCGACGCCCGAGTACTGGAAGCTGCTGTAGCCGGCGCCGGTCGCCAGCACCTGGTAGATGCGGAAGCGCCACTTGCCGGTGCCCGGCTCCAGGTACTTGAGCAGCACGTACGGCTCGGAGGTGCGGAGCCGCTCGCTGTCGGAGAAGTCGCTCCGCACCGCGAAGATCGCGTTGAAGCCGGAGGAGGAATTGGCCGGCGCGCTCAGGGCGTGCTCGTCGTTCGGGTTGAAGCCGGGGGCGTTCGGATCCGACTGGACGTAGATGCGGGCCCCGGGGAAGACCGCCGGGTCGAGCGGCGGCTGGCCGAGCACTTCGGAGCCGAGCTCGCTGGCGATGATGATCTTGTCCGACACCGCGGGCCAGCGGCAGTCGTAGCGCGTCGCGCGCGACGGCCAGGCGATGGTGCGATCGTCCTTGCGGAACCAGGCGACCGCCATCACGTCCTGGCCGTCGGAGTCCACCGGCATCCGGTTGACCGGGATGATCTGGCCCTGGCGGGTGGCGCGATCGTAGGCGCGGTCGGCACCGGCGCCGTCGAAGTGGGCCCGCTCGAAGAGGACGAAGCCGTTCTTGCCGCCGTGGTCCTCGTGCGTCGGCTCCACGATCTCGGTGCCGATCGTGCAGTTGGCCGCGTCGCGGACGACCGGATCGAGCGCGCCGCCCGGGCGGCGAATCGCGACGGTGGTGTCGTAGGGCACCGTCTCGGCGATCACCACGATCAGCGGGTCGGCGTTGATGTTGCGCGAGCTCGGATCGTCGGCGTAGAGCAGCACGCTGAAGCCCGGCTCGCTGGCGGTGAAGCGGGCCTGCCCGACGCCGCCCGGGGTGAGCGTGGCGTCGGCGCTCATCGTCCCGATCACCGGGTTCACCCGCTGCGCCACCGAGATCCCGGCGGTCGGCGGCTCGAGGTCCACCGGCGCGCCGGCCACGTGCACCTGCACGCACGGCTCGCCGGGATGCGCCGCGGCGTCCTCCGAGCCGCAGTAGCGGATCGCTCCGTCGGTCTGGCGCGGCCAGTCGCTGGCGCCGATCAGGGAGACGCGCTCCGGGTCGGCGGGATCGCAGTTGCGCTTCCAGCTGATGGTGGCCGCCGCCGGCTGGACGGCGACGAGCCGGGCGCGGTCGTCGGGGTTGGCGGCCCGCGGGCTCCAGACGAAGAAATCCGAGGAGTTGCCCGGCCCCGCGAGCTCGATGCTCGGCGTGGCGAGGGCCTCGTTGTCGAGGCAGAGCGGTCCCGGCGGCGGCGTGACCTCGGCGCCGACCACCCAGTTCTCGAACTGCACCTCGAACCAGGTGCCGTCGGCGGCGGCGGCCTGTGCCACGAAGGCGTCGGTGGCGCCGAGCGAGACGATCTGCACCTCGCCGAACTCCGCGGAATCGTCGAAGCTCCCGGCGATGTAGGCCTTCGAGCTCCCGAACGCGCCGGCCGCCGTGGCCCGCTCCTCGCCCGGCGAGGGGGAGGAGCGGATCCACCGCCAGGTCGCGCCGTCACCCGCCAGGCGCGCCAGGAAGACGTCGGTCCCCTGTGGCGCCGGCAGACTCGCGGTCTGCGTGCCGGCTCCCGGGGCCAGCGGGTCGTTCTGCAGCCCGGAGAAGGAGGTGGTGGCACCGTAGCTGCCCGCGAGCAGGAGGTCGCCGCCGGCGACGAGGGCGATGCCCGCGGCCTCGCCGCCGCTCGCCCCCTTCGCCCACTGCCAGGCGAAGGTCGCCCCCTGGTCGAGGAGCCGTGCGACGAAGGCGCCGGCATCGGGCAGGGTGACGCTGCCGAAGGCAGCTCCCGCGGTGCGCGCGGTGCCGGCCGCGTGGAGGCGCAGGGACTCGTCGATCGCCAGATCGGCGAGCGAGGTGCCCGAGGGCATCGGCGCCGCCCAGAGCCAGTACGGGGAGGTCGTCTCGGCGCCTCCCACCTTGGCCACGAAGTAGGCCGGGGTCTTCTCCGGGATCGTGAGCGTGCGGTTGGTCGCCAGCTTGTGATCGGAGGAGACGGAGGCATCGGGCACGAACCAGGAGTGGATCGGCGAGTTCGCGGCGGTGGTCACGAGCGACCAGGGCGTCGTGCCGGTCGAGCCGAAGATGTCCCACTTGCCGGCCCCGGCCTCGAGATCGTCGAGGAAGAGCGTCTGCCCCTCCGGGTCGGTGACCGACACGTCGTCCACGTACCAGCCGGTGCTACCGAAGTAGTCGCCGGAGCCGAAGCGCCACCGCAGCTTCAGGGCCAGACCGCCGAAATCGTCGAGGTCGACCTCCACCTTCTTCCATCCGCCCGAGTCGTAGCACCAGCCCTGGCGGTGGCCGAGCGGGTTGTTCTCCCACCCGTTCCAGCTGCCGTTGTAGCCGTTGGCCAAGAAGCGCGAGGGGTCCCCGGCCGTAGTGCTGGGGTCGTTGTCCCCCTCGCCGGAGAGGATGTCGAACCAGGAGGCACCGCCGTTGCTGCTGTACTCGAGCACGCCGAAGTCGTAGCAGCTCGCGCCGGTGTCGAAAGAGTGGCTGTGCCAGAAAGAGAGCCGGCTCGAGGCCGGCGATCCCGTGTAGGTGAGGGCCGTGCCGCCGGGCGTCTGGATCGTGGTGTCGCCGAAGAACTGACCGCCGACGAAGACGCGGCCGCCGCTGTCCACCGTCACCTGCGTCGCCGCCGCCTTCACCCCGCTGGTGCCGCCGTCGAGCCGCCAGATGAAGTTGCCGTTCCCGTCGAGGCGCACCACCCGGATCGGCAGCGTCGAGCTCGTCCCGAGCGAGGCCACGGAACCGTCCGCGTTCACGTAGGTCGGGCTCGCGTTCGCGCCGCCCACGACCACGATGCCGTCCGGGATCGGCGCCATCGGATCCTCGTAGCCCGGCGCGTAGGCCACGTCCCAGCCCTCGTCGTTGCCGGCCGAGTTCACCTGGGCCGCCCACTGCCAGGCGCCGCTGGAGTCGATCTTCGCCACGTACCACTCGCGCCCGGCGCTCGCACCCGTGTAGCCCGGGGCCGGCAGGCTCGGGGGCGCCGACCCGGGGGTCGCGTCCTCGTCGTTGTCGAACTCCATGGCGCCGAAGAAGTAGCCGGTGACGTAGACGTTCTGCGCCGGGTCCACCGCCAGGGCGAGAACGCGGTCGATCGAGGTCCCGCCGGCACGTGCCGCCCAGAGCACGGCGCCCTCCGGCGAGAGCTTCGCCACGAAGACGTCGGAGAGGCCCGCGGCGTCGAGCTGGCGGTCCCCGAAGAAGGCGGAGCCCCGGAACTCGCCGGTCACGTAGACGTTGCCGTTGGCGTCGACCGCCATGTCGGTGGCGCCGTCGATTCCGACCCCGCCCCCGTAGCTCGGCCAGAGGGCCCGCGCCGCGGGCGCGGTGGCCGCGCAGAAGAGCACCGCGAGGAGGAGGGTCGTTCGGAGACTCGGCATCGGATGGCGCATGGCTCTCTTCTCCGCCTCACTGGTTCAGCGCCGGCCGCGTCGAGACGCGGCGCAGCAGGAACGGTCCCTCGACCGCGATGTCGTTGCGATGGAGCCCGCTGACGAGCTCGCGGTAGGTGCCGCCGATCATGCTCTCGCCGTAGGTCGGCAGGGTGCGGCCGAACGGCTCCTGGGAGCTGAACTCGAGGGTGATGTTCCGCGTCACGGAAAACGCCTCCTCGACGAACGAGAGGTAGCGCTCGTCGAGGTTGTTGTGATCCGGGTGGTAGAGGTGCAGGAAGGGATTGGTGCGGTCCGTGGCGTCGAGGCTGAGCGTCACTGCGAGCGAACCGGTGAGGCCGAACGACCCCGTCATCACCACGCTCTGCGGCTCGAAGTCGTAGGCCACGGTGCTGATCCGGTAGCCGACCGGCTCGCCGTCGCGCAGGGTGGCGCCTTCGAACTGCGGGATCAGGGCATCGTCGGTGAGCAGCACGAAGTGGCCGGGCTCGTCGACGATCAGCATCCCGGGGTTCTCCGGGTCGGGGATGCGGGTCCCCTCCTTCCAGAGCTGGATCACCTCCTTGAGGAGGCGGGCGGTGCCGACCGCGTCGACGTGGACGAGGACCCGGAAGCGGAAGTCGCCGTCGACGGGGGTGGTCGCGAGGCTCCCCGTCTGCGCCTGGCTGACCCGGCGCAGCAGGACGCTCCCCACCCAGAGCCCGGCGAACGGGTTGTTCGACTTCGCGGCGAAGCCGCCGAGGGCCGATTCACCACGGCGCAGCGCGTACTCGGGGGGCGCGAAGGCGGACTTCGCAGTGACCGCGACGAAGCGGCGGAAACCGAAGCCGTCCCGGAGCTCCAGGAGCGACCCGGTCACCGGCGCCGTGAGCTCGGCCCGCCGGGGCGCCAGGTCGATCATCAGCTCGCCACCGTCGTCGACCGGCAGCGCGAGGTTCGCCGGCAGCGACGGCCAGGCCAGCTCCCCGGTGTCGGGGTCGAAGCGGAAGATCGACAGCGGCACCGGCGCCGCGGAGCCGGGCTGGGCGATGCGGACCGCCAGCGGATAGTCGGCCAGATTGCGGACCCGCATGCGGAGGCCGTCGACGCCACCGCCGAACTCGAGCGCCTTGCCGCCGTCGAGGTCCAGCTCCAGCGGGCCACTGTAGGTCGAGGGGCCCTGGCAGTAGACCCAGTAGGCCTCTCCGGAGCGGATCTGGGTGGAGGGCGGGACCTGCTGCCAGGCGCCGCCCACGAGCCGGAAGATCGCCTGGCCGGCGTGCGCCGCCGACGGTGTCAGGAAGGTGGCGAAGGAGACCGGGATCGCCGGGTCGACGAAGAAGCCGGTGAGGTTGAACGAGTCCGGCACCCAGGCCGGGCGCTGGACCTCCGGGCGCCCGGTGACCGACCAGACCACCGGCGCCTGGCCCTCGATCTTCAGCAGGTAGGCGCGGTTCGCCTGCACGGCGAACAGATTGGTGAGGATCGACTCCGGTCGCGGCCGGGGGAAGTAGCCCTGCCAGGCCGGGCTGTCGATGAGACGCTCGTCCGGATCGTCGATGAACTCCACCCTGCCGACGCGCGGGTTCCAGGTCCAGGCGCTCGCCAGCGGCAGGCCTCCGAAGACCGACTCCGCGTCGTTGGGCTCCGGACGAACCTCCAGGTAGACCGCGTTCCAGCCCGGCTGGAGCTCGAAGGTCTGGGTGCGCTCGGCCTGGGCGGAGAGGAACCCGGAGCCTGCCATCGCGAGCCCGAGGCAGAACCCGAGCATGCGTCCCAGGGTCCGCCGTCTCTCGGTCGTCATCTCGACATCTCCCACGTTTGCAGTCACTCTCGCCTCCCCCGCCTCACGGCGCCACCGCCGACCAGCGGTCGGCGGCTCCCGTTTCGAAGCCGTCCGCGAACAGCGGCGTCCGGACCTCGAGCTCGTCGTAGTGCACCGTGAAGCTCTCCCCCGGCGCCGCCGAGCCGCTCAGCACCAGGCGCGCCGAGAGGCTCGCGGACGGGGGCACGACGTCCATCCGGAAGCGCCGCCAGAGCCCGCCGGTGTCGCCGGTCCAGAGGCGCGACGACGAGCTGGCGAGGATCGGCCCGGTGCAGCCCGGAGCGCCGAAGTACTCGACGAGGCTCACGGCCTCCGGCCAGATCGACCCGCCCGCCGCCCAGAGGCGCCCGCCGCTCGCGAGCGGCACGCCGCCCGGCACGGAGAAGCACTGCTACACCGCCACCAGCGGGCTGGCGGCCGTGTTGGCGAGACGCACCGACCCGGAGAGCGGGAAGCCACCGTGGTCGAACGCGTCCCGGGTCACCTCGCCGGGCTGTCCGGTGGCCGGCCAGGCGGCGAGGTCGGACGGGAAGTCGAAGTGGGAACGCGCGAGCAGGTTGTCCCGTTCGATCCGGAAGTGGAGCGAGTAGTCGCCTCCCGCGTTGCCGTCGCCATCGCCGTCGAGGTTGGCCCCGGTCACGCTCTCGAGCGCGTCGCAGACGTCGAGCCGGTAGAGCGCGTCCGCGAGGTTGGCGCTACCCTCGAAGGCGAGCAGCGCCTCGAGGAGCGTCGGGTCGTACGCGACCGAAGCGGTCGGAACGAGCAGGTCGTCGCCCACCACCGGCCCGCAGCTCGCGGTGGCGAAGCCGTGGTCGGGTCCGCTGTCGATGAGACGGTAGTTGGCCGGGTTGGTCACGTCCGCCGGATCGCCGTCGCCGGCCGGGTCGAACATCTCGAGATCGAAGCCCACGCGCAGCCCTGACGCGGTCACCGCCAGCGTGTCCATCGAGGCCACGCCGCCGCTCGAGGGCACCGTGTCGACGAGCGTCACCTGCGGCCCCTGCGCGACCACCGTGAACGGCGCGAGTGCGCTGTCGTTCGCGGACACCGGGTCGGTGCCCGCCGCCGAGACGCCCACGGCGTTGGCGTACGAGCCCTCGACGTCCGGGGCGGTGGCGTCGATCGCGATCGTCGGCGCCGTGCCCGGCATGAGGTCCGGCAGCGTGCAGGAGAGGCCCGGCGGCGCGATGGTGCAGCTCCATCCGGTCGCGGTGAAGCCGTCGATGGTGAGGCCGGTGGGCGCGAAGTCCACCACCGCGAGGCCGCTCGCCGCGCTCGGGCCGAGATTCGTCACCGTGACGGTGAAGGAGATCGGCTCGCCGAGATAGACGGTCGGCTGGTCGGCGCTCTTGGCGATCGCGAGGTCGGAGACCTGCACGATGAGATCGCTGTCGACCGCCACGTTGTTGGCGGGAAGGAGGTCCTCCACCCCCGCCGCGGGGGCGACCGACGCGCTGTTGACGAGGGTGCCGGTGGCGTCGGGCGCCAGCATCGCCGAGATCAGGAGCGTCGCCGAGGAGCCGACCGGCAGGTCGACCGGCAGCCCCAGCGGCGAGCCCGCACCGGAGGCAGCGCCGCAGACCGCGCCGTCGGCGCCGGTGCAGCTCCACTGCGCCCCGGAGAGGACCGCGGGCAGCGGGTCGTCGACCACGCTCGCCGGCGCGTGGCTGGGACCGGCGTTGGCGAGCTGGATGGTGTAGACGACACCGGTTCCAGCCACCACCTGGGCGACTCCGTTCGACTTGCCGATCGACAGATCGGCCTGCGGCGTGAGGAGGTCGGTGTCGGAGGCGCAGACCGGCGTCGCGCTCTGCGGCACCGTCACGCACACCTCGTTGGTGAGCGTGCCGGTGGCGCCGGGGTCGACGAGGGCGGTGACGGTGTACGTCACGACGCCGCCCACCGCGATCTCGGCCAGGTCGGCGAGGTCTCCCTCCCCTCCCGAGCCGCAGACCGCACGGCCGGTGCGCCGCAACACGGCAATCGCGTCGTCGTGCTCGCCCACCACGTAGAGATCCAAGCCGTCCGGGCTCACCGCCACGGAGCGCGCGCCGTCGAGCCCGTCCACCCCGCCGATCCCGTCGGCGGCGAAGCCGTAGGGGACGAGCAGCCCGGTCGCGCCATGGCGCCGGAAGACCGCCACCGCGTCGCTGTGGTAGGCGGCCGCGAAGAGATACTGCCCGTCCGGGCTGAGCGCGAGCGAGCGCACGCCGTCGAGCGCGACGACCCCACCCACGCCGTGACGGACGCTGGCGAGGAAGGTGAGCCCGCCGCTGTCGGCGTCGCGCGCGAAGACGGCGATGGCGTCGTCCGCCAGACCCGCGGTGTAGACGAAGTGGCCCGAGGGGCTCACCACCGCCGTCTGCACCATGGCCAGGCCGTCCACGCCACCCACACCGTCGCGCCAGGCGCCGAGATAGGAGAGGCCGCCGGTCGCCGCGTCGCGCGCGAAGAGCGCGAGCACGCCCGGCCCCGGCGCCGCGACCAGCAGGTGGCGGCCGTCCGGAGTCACGGTGGCGCCGACCGCCCCGGTGAGGGTGAGGAGCGGGATGCCGCCGAAGCCGTCCTTCTCGCGCTCGACGAAGGTCAGGGCGCCGGTCGCCTCGTCGCGGGCGAAGGCCACGACCGCGTCGTCCTGTTCGCCCGTGACGTAGACGTGCCGGCCGTCCGGGCTCACCGTGACGCCGATCGCGCCGTCGAGGCCGTCGACCAGCGGGTCGCTCTCGAGTACCGCCTGCACGAAGGTGAGGGCGCCCGAGACCGGATCCCGGGCGAAGACGGTGACGGCGTCGTCGAGGGCCGCGGTGACGTAGAGATGTCTGCTGTCGGGGGAGACCGCGACTCCGGAGGCCCCGGAGAGGGCCGTCAGGTCGCCGGTGCCGTCGGCATAGCTCGCCACGAAGTCGAGGCCGCCGGTCGGCAGGTCGCGCACGAAGTGGGCCACCGCGTGGCTGGCCCGCGAGGCGACGTAGAGATGCTGCCCCCCGGTGAGCGGTCCGAGCGGCCCGTCGGGATCGGGGGCGAGCGCCACCGCGAAGCCACCGTCGAGGCCGGCGACGCCGCCCACCCCGTTCACCTCGGCCTCCACGAAGGAGAGCCCCGAGGTCGCGACGCAGGCCCAGACTCCGTCGAGCAGCTCGGGCGGCAGCAGGTCGGTCACCTCGCCCACCCCGAGGTCGCTCGGCCCCTGGTTGACGATCGTGATCTCGTAGCTGATCGGCAGACCCGGGACCGCCTCCTCTTGGCCGTCGTCCTTGGTGACCGCGAGGTTGGCCACCGGCGTCAGCAACCCGACGTGGACCGACTCCTGGTTGCCGAGGTCCGGGTCCCGGGAGGTCGTGGGGGCGCTCCCCCCCGCCCCGGTTGACACGAGGCCCCGCCCCGGCGGGGGCCCCCCCCCCGCCGCCCGGGTGGGCGCCGGGGG
>JAHDVN010000439.1:945-2739 GCA_023384635.1 Thermoanaerobaculia bacterium | reverse complement strand
AGTCGCTCTCGGTGGCGACCTCCGTGGCCCAGCCCTCGTCGGGGGGGAGACAGTCGGCCGAGAGGCCGCCGGAGACGACGCCGGCGAGCTCGAGGCCGTCTGCGGCCTCGAGCAGGAGGCCGCCGCCGGCGTCGCGGTCGCAGCCGTTCACGCCCGCGCCCGGGGCGGGCAGGGGCGCCGTGAACTGCCAGCAGAGGTTCCCCTCCGCGGGGACCGCCTGGCAGCCGGTGAGCGCGACGGCTCCGGCGCGCTTCAGCCCCCAGTCCTCCGACTCGCCGCCGGCCCGGCCGAAGCCCACGAGGGTGCCGGCGCTCCCGGCCACGGGGGGCGCTCCGGCCCGGACCGGGAGCGGGGCGATCCCGGCCACCGAGGCGCCGAGCCGCAGCAGCGCGAGGTCGCGTCCCACGCCGAGCTCGGAGTCCGGGTGGACGACGACCTCGGCCAGCGGCACCGGCGGATGGTGCTGGAGGAAGAGGGAGTGCCCGGCAGTGGCGAGGAGCTCGGGGTGGGCCAGGCACTCGGCGCCGGGCAGGGGCTCGCCGGTGAACGGGTCGGTGCAGAAGCAGGAGGCGGCGGTGAGTGCCGTGCGGCAGCCGACGACGACGGCGCTGCAGCGCACCCCCTGCGGCCCGAGCAGGACGCCGACCGCCGGGTGCCCGAAGTCGAGCAGCCCGTTGACGATCTTCTCGGCCGGCCGGGCGGCGCCGTCGGGGGGGCGCAGCGCGAGCTCGGCGCCGGCGGCCGGCAGCGCCAGCAGGAGAGCGGTGGCGGGGGCGGCGAGGCGGCGCACGCAGCGCGCGACGCGGGCGGCGCGGTAGGTCGGGGGCATGGCGGTCTCCTCCGGCGGGAGTTCAGGGACGGCGCTCGGAAACAGCGCTCAGGGACAGGTCAGGGCGTCGGTGTCGCCCACGGTCTGCGGGTAGGTGCCGAGCGGGTTGGTGTAGGTGCGGATCCTCCCGGTCTGGCTGTCGCGCACCTGGACCGTGAAGGCGCGGTTGGTGAGCCCCGAGATGAAGATCCAGAACTGGCCGTTGATCGGGCAGCCGTCGAGGACCTTCACACCCATCTCGAAGTTCGCGGGCTGGTCGTCGAAGAAGTAGAAGAAGACCGACTGGTCCGACTCCGTCCGCTGGCCGCCGAACGACATCACCTTCGCCTCGCCGGTCGCACCGCCGTCGGAGAGCCAGGTGACGCCGACCTCGAACCGGCCCCCGAGCAGGCAGGCGGTCCGCGGCCCGCGCACGCAGGGGCCGGTGCTCGCGGCGCGGGCGGCGGCGAGCGCGCGCGGACAGTCGAGGAGCGGGAAGGTGATCCCGTTCTTCCGGTCGGTGCTGGCGCGCGTCGAGGTGCGGAGCGCCGTCGCGAGCAGGTCGGGAGAGGCTCCGGGGACCGCCTCGCGCAGGAGCGCGGTGCAGCCGCTCGCGACCGCGGTCGCCATCGAGGTGCCGTAGAAGGTGACGCTGCCGCCGCCGCGGCGGGTCGAGGTGACGGGGGCGCCCGGCGCCACGAGGGCGAGCTCCGCATTGGTGTCCGAGAAGCAGGCGACCTGCCCGGGGGCGGTGGTGACGTCGGGACCGGGGCCGTCGGGCGGCGGCAGGCACATAGTCCCCTGGTAGCCGACGTCGGCGTCCCAGGCGGCGCCGATGGCGAGCGCGCCGGAGAGACAGGCGGGGGCCGGGAGCGAGGTCCCCGAGCCGCGGTTCCCGCTCGCGGCCAGCACCGGGATGCCGAGCGTGCGGAGGTTGGCGACCGCCGCGGCCATCAGCTGCGTGTAGGCGGTCGCGTCGTCGCAGG
>JAHDVN010000439.1:0-935 GCA_023384635.1 Thermoanaerobaculia bacterium | reverse complement strand
GCGCGCTCGTGCCCAGGCTCAGGTTGACCGCGTCGACGTCGGGCCGCTCGGCGGCGATCCAGTCGAGGGCGGCGACGACGTCCGAGCTGCAGCAGAACGAGCCGGTCGAGTCGAGGACCTTGACCGCGAGCAGGCGGGCGCCGGGCGCCATGCCGCCGGGGGCCACGCCGCCGTCGCCGGTGACGATCCCCGCGAGATGGGTGCCGTGGCCGTGGTCGTCCGCGGCGCTGCCCGGGCCGGTCCGCGTCGAGCCGCCGCCGGGGCAGCAGCCGGCGCCGTCGAGCGTCGAGCAGAAGCAGGCTTCGCCGTCCAGGGCGCCCGTGAGGTCGGGGTGCGCCCCGTCGACACCGGAGTCGAGCAGGGCGACCAGGGTGCCGGCGCCGGTCAGCCCGGTCGCCTGCACCGCCGTGCCGCCGGCGAGCGGCACCGTTTCGGCGAGGAGCGCGCCGCCCCCGCTGTCGGGGTCGACGCGCACCACCTCCGGGTTGTCGAGGAGGGCGGCGAGGCCGCGGGCGGAGAGCGCGAGCGCCATGCCGGGCACGGTCTCGAAGAGCCGCTCCCCGGAGCGCTCCGTAGCCGGGACCTGGCGCAGCAGCGCCGCGCCTCGCCGCGCGTGGCCGCTCCTCTCCCCCTCCGCCGCGGCGAAGCGGACGATCACCCGCACCGGCTCCCCGGCCGCGAGGTCGGCGAGCAGGTCCGCAGCGAGGCGGCCGGCGCGGCCGGCCTCGGCGAGGCGGGCGCTCTCGTCGGCGCTCGGCGCTCCGGCGCTCGCCGCACCGCCCGGGGGGGCGACGAAGAGCGCGGCCAGGAGCGCGACGAGGCGGAGCCGTGGGGAGGCGGAACGGGTGCGGGCCATGGTCATCTCTCCTCGTGCGGCGGCCGGGGGCCGGGGGGCTGCGGGTCCAGGGCGGAGCCTCAGGCGTCGGTGCGCGGGG
>JAHDVN010000438.1 GCA_023384635.1 Thermoanaerobaculia bacterium | reverse complement strand
CCCGAGCTCGTCGGTCGCCGCCTGGCGGAGATCGACCTCGCGGGGGAGACGGACGTGCGCGAGGCGATCGCCGCGGCGATGAGCGGTCGCAGCTACCGCTTCGACCGCCGTCTCCGGTTCCCCTCGGGTGAGACGCGGGAGATCGAGGCGTACGGCGGGCCGGTCGCGGCCGGCGGCCGGCCGCTGCTCTACGCGATCGTCCACGACGTGAGCGGAGAGCGCCGGAGCGAGGAGGCGCTGCGGCGCCAGACCGCGGTCTTCGAGGCGGCGATGGACGGCATGGCGGTGCTCGACGCGGAGGGCCGCTTCCTCTCGGTCAACCGCGCGCACGCCCGGATCTACGGCTTCGACTCTCCGGAGGAGCTGCTCGGTCGCTGCTGGGAGATCCTCTACGACGAGCGCGAACGGCGCCGTCTGGCCAGCGAGGTGCTGCCCGCGATGCGCGCTTCCGGGACCTGGCGCGGCCAGGCGCTCGGCCGCCGTCGCGACGGCAGCGCCTTCGAGCAGGAGCTCTCGCTCACCGCGCTCGCCGACGGCGGGCTCGTTTGCGTGGTGCGCGACGTCTCCGAGCAGCGGCGGGCCGAGCGGCTGCAGAGGGCGCTCTTCCGGGTGGCCGAGACCGGCAACCGGGTGGAGAACACCGACGAGCTCTACCCGGCGCTGCACGCCATCGTCGGCGAGCTGATGTACGCGCAGAACTTCTACATCGCGCTGTGGGACCAGGAGCGGGGCGAGGTGAGCTTCCCCTACTGGGTCGACGAGCTGGATCCGCCGCCGGCACCGGAGCCGCTCGGCCGCGGTCTCACGGCCCACGTGCTGCGCACCGGAAAGCCGCTCCTCGCCGACCCGTCGACGTTCGCCGAGCTGTTGGCCGAGGGGGCCGTGGAGCGGCTCGGCGCGGACGCCGTCGACTGGCTCGGCGTGCCGCTGCAGAGCGGCGGGCGGACCTACGGCGCGCTCGTCGTCCAGTCCTACAGCGAGCGCCACCGGTACACGCCGGAGGAGCGCGAGCTGCTCACCTTCGTCTCGCAGCAGATCGCGCGCGCCATCGAGCGCAAGCGGGCGGAGGAGGAGATCCGCCGGCTCGCCTTCCACGACCCGCTGACCGGGCTGCCCAATCGGCGCCTCTTCCGCGACCGTCTGGAGGTGGCGCTGGCGCGGGCGCGGCGGCACGGCGGGCGGGTCGGGGTCCTCTTCTGCGACCTCGACCGCTTCAAGACGATCAACGACTCGATGGGCCACGAGGCCGGCGACCAGGTGCTCCAGGCGGTGGCCGTGCGCATTGCCGAGAGCCTGCGCGGCAGCGACGCGGTCGCCCGCCAGGGGGGCGACGAGTTCGCGGTGCTGGTCGACGACGTGCCCGACGCGAGCGGCGTGGTGCAGGTGGCCGAGCGGCTGATGTCGGCGCTGCGCAAGCCGTTCGTGGTGGGCGGCCGGGAGCTCTGGACCACGGCGAGCATGGGGATCAGCGTCTTCCCCGAGGACGCCGAGACCCCCGACCGCCTCCTCGAGCAGGCGGACGTGGCGATGTACCGCGCCAAGGAGAAGGGGCGCGACGCCTTCGAGCTCTTCACCCCGGAGCTGCTCGAGCGGGCGAGCGAGACCATGGCGCTCGAGAGCAGCCTGCGCGCCGCGCTCGCGGCCGGCGAGCTCGCGCTGCACTTCCAGCCGATCGTCGACTGTGTCTCGGGGCGGGTGCGGGCCTGCGAGGCGCTGGTGCGCTGGCGGCGGGAGGGAGTGTTCGTCCCCCCCGAGAGCTTCGTGCCGCTGGCCGAGGTCACCGGTCTCATCGTGCCGCTCGGCACCTGGGTGCTGCGCTCGGCCTGCGAACAGGCCCGCGGGTGGCAACGGGCCGGCTTCGGCGGCATCGCGGTGAGCGTCAACCTCTCGACCCGCCAGCTCCAGCACCCCGAGCTGGTCGACGACGTGGCGCGGGTCCTCGCCGAGTCCGGGCTCGAGCCGGGCTCCCTCGAGCTGGAGATGACCGAGAGCCACGCCCTCCTGAGCGCCGAGACCACGGCCCACGTGCTCGCCCGCCTGCGCGCGCTGGGGGTGCGCCTGGCGATCGACGACTTCGGTTCGGGCTATGCCTCGCTCTCCTACCTGCGGCGCCTGCCGGTGCACTCGGTCAAGCTCGACCGCGCCTTCGTGCGCGGCATCCCGTACGACCCGGACAACACCGCGATCGCCTCGGGGGTGATCGACATGGCGCACGCGCTCGGCCTGGAGGTGGTCGCGGAGGGGGTCGAGACCGAGGAGTAGCGCGCCTTCCTCGAGCGCTGGGGCTGCGACCGGCTGCAGGGCTTCCTGGTGAGCGCGGCGCTGCCGCCGGCGGAGCTGGAGGCGTGGCTCCGCCGCACCGGCGGCCGGGCCGGACCCTGGCCCGGCGCCTGACCGGGATCAGGTTCCGGCCGCGGGGGGGCGTGCTAGATTCGTTCCGAGCCGGTGTCCCCGCACCGGCCGAGCTCGCGATGGAACCCCGCTCCGACCGACCCGCTCCGGCCCCCGCGGCAGGAGTCCGCCTCGTCCAGCTCGGCCGCGGCGAGCGAGGCCGGATGGCCGCCGCCGAGCTGGAGCGCGACGAGTGCCAACTCCTCCACGCCCTGGGGCTCACCGACCGCTGCCTGCTGCAGGTCTGCAAGCCGGGCGACCCGTGCATCGTGCAGGTGCACGCGACGCGCATCGGCCTCTCGCAGCGGCTGGCGGAGAAGATCCTGGTCGTCCCGGCCGAGGAGAGGT
>JAHDVN010000437.1 GCA_023384635.1 Thermoanaerobaculia bacterium | reverse complement strand
AGATCACGGTGGCCGGCATCGAGCGGCTGCGCGAGGAGGCGTACGGGGCGCTCCGCGAGCTGGAGCCAGGGTGCGCGATCTTCCACCTCGGCCGCCTCCCCGCCCGCCGCCTCGAGGGGCTTGCCGAGGTGGACGAGGTGGTGGTCGGCGAGGTGCCGGAGCGGGTCGCCTTCCGCGAGCTCGGGCTCGAGCTCACGGCCGATCCGCGCGGCGGCCAGAAGACCGGCTTCTACTTGGACCAGCGGGAGAGCCGGGCCCTCGCGGCCTCGCTCGCCGGCGGCAGGCGGGTGCTCGACCTCTTCGCCCACGGCGGCGCCTTCGCCCTGCACGCGCTGCGCGGCGGCGCGGCCGGGGTCACCTGCGTCGAGTCGGCGGCCCACCTCGAGGCGGTGGCGCGGCAGGCCGTCGAGCGCAACGGGCTCCCCGCCGAGCGGTTGGAATGGGCCGGCGGCGACGTCTTCGAGGACCTGCGGCGGCGCCGGGAGCGCTACGGCGTGGTGATCTGCGACCCGCCCCCGCTCGCCCCCCGGCGCAGCGCCCTGGGGCCCGCGGCGCGCGCCTACAAGGACCTCAACCGCCTCGCGCTCGGCCGGCTCGAGCCCGGAGGGTTCCTCCTCACCTTCAGCTGCAGCGGGGCGATCGACGCGCGGCTCTTCCGCCAGATCCTCTTCGCCGCCGCGGCGGAGGCGGGAGTGCGGGTCGCGCTGCTCCGGCCGCTCGCGGCGGCGGCCGACCACCCCGTGGACCTCGCCCATCCCCAGGGCGAGTACCTCAAGGGGTGGCTGGCGGTGGCCGAGGGCGCCCGCCTCGATTGACACCCCCCGCCCTCGTTGCTAGATTGCAAGGCCCGCCGGGCCGGTGCGCCGGACCGGCGGCAAGAAGCGGGACGAAGGCCCGTAGCTCAGTTGGTTAGAGCGCTACGTTGACATCGTAGAGGTCGGTGGTTCGAGCCCACTCGGGCCTACCAGTCCCGTCCCGCAACGCAGTCGGCAGGCCGTCATGGGCAGGCGCTTAGCTCAGCTGGTTAGAGCGCTACCTTCACACGGTAGAGGTCCTCGGTTCGAGTCCGAGAGCGCCTACCATCCGGTCGCCGGCCCCGCCTAGCCGCCGCCCGCGAGGCGACCTCGCGCGGCGGTCCGAACCGCATCCCGGAGACTCGAGATGACATCCCCCGCGGAGATCCTCCTGACGCTTCCCGACGGCTCGCGCCGCGAGGTCGCCGCGGGCACGACGCCACTCGAGGTCGCGGCGGCGATCGGGCCGCGCCTGGCCGCCGCGGCGGTCGGTGCCGAGCTCGACGGCGAGATCCTGGACATCCGCACACCGCTCGCGCGGGGCGGCGCGCTGCGCATCGTCACCGCCGGGACGCCGGAGGCCGGGCCGTTCATCCGCCACTCGGCCGAGCACCTGCTCGCCGACGCGGTCCGGAGGCTCTGGCCGGAGGCCGAGTACGACGCCGGCCGCCAGGACCACAGCGAGAAGTTCCAGTACGACTTCCGGTTCTCCCGCGCCTTCACCCCCGAGGACCTCGAGCGGATCGAGGAGGAGATGCGCCGTATCGTGGCCGAGGACGCGCCGTTCGAGCGCGTCGAGGTGAGCCGCGAGGAGGCCGAGCGGATTTTTCGCGAGATGGGCTTCACCCTGAAGCTGGAGCGGCTCCGCGACATCCCCGTGGGGGAGACGATCACGCTCTACCGGCACGGCCCGTTCACCGACCTCTGCCGCGGCCCGCACGTGCAGCGCGCCGGCCAGGTGGGAGCGGTGAAGCTGCTGGAGGCCTCCGGCAGCTACTTCAAGGGCGACGAGCGCAACGAGCGGCTGCAGCGGATCTACGGCACCGCCTTCGCCTCGCAGAAGGAGCTCGCGGCCCATCTCGAGGCGCTCGAGCAGGCGCGCGCCCGCGACCACCGCCGGCTCGGGCCGGAGCTCGACCTCTTCAGTTTCGACCCGATGGCGCCGGCTTCGCCGTTCTTCCACCCGAAGGGAGCGGTGGTCTACAACCTGCTCATCGACTTCGTGCGCGAGCTCAACGCGCGCAACGGCTACGGCGAGGTGGTGACGCCGCAGATCCTCGACGTGGAGCTCTGGCACACCTCCGGGCACTGGGCCAACTACCGGGAGAACATGTTCTTCACCGAGCTCGACGAGCGCCAGTACGCCGTCAAGCCGATGAACTGCCCGACCCACTGCCTGATCTACGCCAAGGGGCTGCGCTCGTACCGGGACCTGCCGATCCGCTACGCCGACTTCGGCCGCATCCACCGCTACGAGCGCAGCGGCGTGACCTCGGGCCTGACCCGGGTGCGCTCCTTCGCCCAGGACGACGCCCACGTCTTCTGCACCGACGAGCAGGTGGAGTCCGAGGTCCTGCGGGCGGTGCGGATCATCTTCGAGATCTACCGCACCTTCGACTTCGCGGAGGTGGCGATCGGCATCGGGCTGCGGCCGGAGAAGCGGGTCGGGCGCGACGAGCAGTGGGACGCCGCCGAGGGCGCCCTGCAGCGGGCCCTCGACCACGAGGGTCTGGCCTACGATCTCAACCCCGGCGACGGCGCCTTCTACGGCCCGAAGATCGACTTCCGGGTCAAGGACGCGATCGGCCGCGAGTGGCAGCTCGGGACGGTGCAGCTCGACTACCAGATGCCCGAGCGCTTCGGCCTGGAGTACATCGGCGCGGACGGGGCGGCCCACCGGCCGGTCATGATCCACCGGGCGATGCTCGGCTCCGTGGAGCGCTTCTTCG
>JAHDVN010000436.1 GCA_023384635.1 Thermoanaerobaculia bacterium | reverse complement strand
CCCGACGTGGACCGACTCCTGGTTGCCGAGGTCCGGGTCCCGGGAGGTCGTGGGCTCGCTCACGCTCGCCAGGTTGACCAGCTGGCCCGTCGCCGAGGGCGCCAGCAGCGCCTCGACGAGGTAGGTCGCGGTGCCTCCGACCACGAGGTCCGCGCGGTCGTCGAGCGGACCGAAGCCGCGCGCGCTGCAGCGCGAGCCGGGCTGGCGGGCGAGCTGCGCCAGCGTGGAGGCACCGCTCGCCGCGGCGTAGACGTTCTCCCCCATCGCGTCGACGGCGAGCCCGCGCACCCCGTCGAGGCCGGCGAGGCCGTCCTCTCCGTCCCGCAGCCGGCCGAGGAAGGCGAGAGCTCCGGTCGCGGCGTCGCGGGCGAAGAAGGCCACCGCGTCGGCCGTCGCACCCGCGACATAGACGTGCTGCCCGTCCCCGCTGACCTCCACGGCCCGCGCGCCGGCCAGCCCGTCGATCGTGACCGCCCCCTGCGCCGCGCCGTCGAACAGCGCCTCGACGAAGGCGAGACGCCCGAACTCCGGGCTCGCCGCCGCCGCGTCGCGCGCGAAGACGGCGACCGCACCGTCGCCCGCCGCCGCCACGTAGAGATGGCGCCCGTCGGGCGAGAGCGCGAGGGCGCTCGCTCCGGCGAGGCCGTCGACGCCGGCGACACCGTCCCTCTCCGCCTCGAGGAAGGTGAGCTGGCCGCTCGCCGCGGCGCGGGAGAACGCGGCCACGCCGTGGTCCGCTTCCCCCGCGACGTAGACGTGTGCGCCGTCCGGGCTCACCGCCACGGCCGCCGCGCCGGCGAGGCCGTCGAGCGTGAGCGCGCCCTGGGAGGCCCCGTCCACGCGGATACCCACGAAGGAGAGGGCGCCGGTGCTGGCGGCGCGGGAGAAGATCCCCACCCCGTTGTCGCCCGCCGCGGCGGTGTAGACGTGCTTCCCGTCCGGGCTGAGCGCGAGATGGGCCGCGTTGCCGAGGCCGTTGACCCCGCCCACGCCGTCGCGCAGCACCTCCACGAAGGTGAGGCGGGAGCTCTGCGAGTCGCGGCGGAAGGTGGCGATCGAATCGTCACCCTCGGCGACGACGTAGACGTGCGCGTCGTCCGGGCTCACCGCCGCGGCCCGGCCGCCGGTCAAGCCGTCGACCGTGCCCACCACGGCACAGCCGCCGTCGTACGCCGTGTCGCCGTCCCGGATCGCCTCGACGAAGGCGAGGTGGCCGTTGCGCAGGTCGCGGCGGAAGACGGCCAAGGCCTGCTCCGCGCCGCCGACGGCGTAGAGCGAGCGGCCGTCCGGCGCCAGGGCCACGTACCGCACCCCGGCCAAACCGTCGAACTCGGAGAAGGTGGCCCCGCACCGGGAGACCGGCTCGACCAGGCTCTCGCCGTCCGACCACTGCTCGGCCGGCGGCAGACGGAGGAGCCCCGGCACCGGCGCGGCGACGCAGGACCACGCGGGGTGGACGAGCGCCTCGGGCAGGATGTCGCGCACCCGCGCCCCCTTCACCGAGCTCGGGCCGAGGTTCGTGACCCGCACCTGGTAGTGGACCGGCGTGCCCGGCACGAGCTCGGCCGTGGCCGTGGCGTCGCAGTCGAGCGGGTCGGTGCAGGCGATCTTCTCCACCGCCAGGTCGGCGACCGCCGCGAGGTCGGTGTCGGCGTCGGTGGCCGTGTTGTCCGACGGGTCCAGCTCGATCACGCCGCTCGGTACGGTGACCGTCGCGGTGTTGACCACGGTGCCGGAGGCGTCGGGCTTCAGCTGGCCCTCGGCGGTGAAGACGACCTCGCTGCCCGGCGTCAGGGAGACCGGCTGCACGAGGTCGCCGTTGAAGGTCCCCGTGTTGCAGACCGCGCCGCCGATCGACACGCAGCTGTACTCGACGTCCTCCAGCTCGGCCGGGAAGATGTCCCGCACCGTCGCCCCCTGCACGCTACTCGGGCCGAGGTTGCGCACCGTGATCCGGTAGGTCACGCGATCGCCGGGGGCCACGGTCCCGCTGCCGTCGAAGGCGGCGTCCGCCTGGGTCAGCAGGCCGGTGCCCGCCAGCCCCACGGAGTCCCACGCGCGGCGGAGGGCCGCCAGGGCCCCGTCGCTCGCCCCCGCCACGTGCAGGAAGAGACCGTCGGGGGCGAAGGCGAGACCCCGGGCGCCGCCGACGCCGTCGATCCCGGCCACGCCGTTGCGGGCCACGCCGGCGTACGTGAGGGTCCCGCTGTCGGCGTCGCGGACGAAGACCGCGATCGCGTTGTCGGCCGCGCCCGCGACGTAGACGTGCTGTCCGCCGGGATCGTCCCCGGGGGGATCGGGCGCCACCGCCACCCCTGCCGCGCCGGCCAGACCGTCCATTCCCGCCACCCCGTCCACCTTCGCCTCGACGAAGGAGAGGTGGCCGTAGGAGGGAAGCGCGGGGTCGGCCTGGCGGGCGAAGACGGCCACCGCGTTGGCCGATCCCCCGGCCACGTAGAGGTGGCGGGGGGCGCCGGCGAGCGGCGGCGCGGTCGGGCCCGGCGCCACCGCGAGGGCGCGCGCACCGGCAAGGCCGTTGACGCCACCCGCGCCGTCGAAGAGCGCGTGGAGGAAGGTGAGCAGGCCGGTCTCGGGATCGCGCGTGAAGGCCGCCACCGCGCTGTCGGCCTCCGCGGCCGCGTAGAGATGCGGTCCGGCGAGCGCCACCGCGCGCACCAGCCCGAGGCCGTCGACACCGTTCACGCCGTCGACCACCGCGCCGCCGAAGGCGAGTTTCCCGAAACTC